>NZ_RAWQ01000121.1:0-32021 GCF_003668965.1 Corallococcus sp. AB030 | reverse complement strand
GGGTGGGGCAATGGCCAGTACGAATACAACACGTCGCGGGCGGAGAACGCGTCGCTGGACGGCGAGGGCCACCTGGCCATCACCGCGCGCCGTGAGCGCTACGGCAACAACGACTACACGTCCGCGCGCCTGACGACGAAGAACCGCTACAGCAAGGCCTACGGCCGCATCGAGGCGCGCATCAAGCTGCCCACGGGCCGGGGCATCTGGCCGGCGTTCTGGCTGCTGGGCGCGGACGTGGACTCCGTCGGTTGGCCGGCCTGCGGCGAGATCGACATCATGGAGCACAAGGGGCAGATCCCCTCGGTCGTCAGCAGCGCGGTGCACGGGCCGGGCTACTCCGGTGGCTCGAACCTCGGCCGCCAGCACGCCGTCTCCGGGCCGCCGCTCGCCGAGGACTTCCACATCTACGCGGTGGAGTGGGAGCCGGAGCTCTTGCGCTTCATCGTGGACGACACCGTCTTCTTCGAGGTGACGCCGAAGAGCCTGCCGTCCGGCCGGAAGTGGGTCTACGACCATCCGCACTTCATCATCCTGAACATCGCGGTGGGCGGCTCGTTCGTGGGGCCGCCGGACTCCAAGACGGTGTTCCCGCAGACGATGAAGGTGGACTACGTGCGCGTCTACGAAAGGGCCGCGCAGTGAGGTTCGCCCGCGCGCTCCTGCCGTTGGCGCTGCTGGTGGCGTGCTCGTCCGAGCCGCGCCCCCGGCCGCCGGGCGTGCTCTTCGTCTCCGTGGAGCAGCAGAGCGCGTGGGTGCGCAACTTCAACCCGCTGTTCGCGGGCGCCGGTGCGCGCTGGCCCACCCGGGCGGGCGTGTACGAGTGCATGGAGATCTTCAGCTCCGCGCAGGGCAGGTGGGTGCCGTGGCTCGCCACCGGCCACGCGTGGTCGGAGGACCAGCTCACGCTGCGCTTCAATGTGCGCGACGGCGTCCTCTGGTCCGACGGCAAGCCCTTCACCGCGGACGACGTCGTCTACACCTTCGGCCTGCTCAAGCAGCACCCGGCGCTGGACGCGGGCGGCGTGTGGCGCTTCCTCACGGACGTGAAGACGGAAGGGAAGGGCACCGTCGCCTTCACCTTCTCGCGCGTGTACCTGCCGGGCTTCAGCGACCTGGCGCATCAGATCATCGTCCCCCAGCACGTGTGGAAGGACGTCGCGGACCCGGTGACGTTCACCAACCCGGAGCCGGTGGCCACCGGGCCGTTCACCCAGGTGACGCTGTTCCGCAACCAGGTCTACGAGCTGGGCAGGAACCCGCACTACTGGCAGCCCGGCAAGCCCGCGGTGTCCGCGCTGCGCTTCCTCGCGTTCCCCACCAACGACCAGGCCAACATGGCGCTCGTGGAGGGGGAGGTGGACTGGGCGGGCAACTTCGTGCCGGCCGTGGACCGCACCTTCGTGTCGAGAGATCCCGCGCACCACGCGCGCTGGTTCCCGCTCTACGGCAGCACCGTCTTCCTCTATCCCAACACCACGCGCCCGCCGCTGGATGACGTGCGCGTGCGCAAGGCGCTGAGCATGGCGCTGGACCGCGACCGGCTGGTGGAGGTGGCCATGTATGGCTACACCCGCCCCGCGGACGCCACCGCCCTCAACGACGCGTACACCGGCTGGAAGGACGCGGAGGTCGCCAAGGACGCGTGGACGCACTACGACCTGGCTGCGGCGAACAAGCTCCTGGACGAGGCGGGCCTCACGCGCGGCTCGGACGGCATGCGGCGCCTGAAGGATGGGCAGCCCTTCGCGTTGGATCTGGAGGTCGTGAGCGGGTGGTCGGACTGGGTGCGGGCGGGGCAGGTGGTGGGCCGCGACCTGCGCAAGCTGGGCATCGGCGTGACGCTCAAGACGTACGAGTTCGGCACCTGGTTCACGCGCCTGCAGAAGGGCGAGTTCCAGCTGGCTATCTCCTGGTCGCTGGACGGCCCCACTCCGTACAACTTCTACAAGTGGCTGTTGTCGCCGCGCACGGTGCGGCCGGTGGGCGAAGTGGCCGCGGCCAACTGGCACCGCATGGGCGACGCACAGGCGGATGAGCTGCTCGTGCGCTTCGAGCGCGCCGGCACGCCGGAGGAGCAGCACGCGCTGATGTCCCAGGTGCAGCAGCGCTTCTCCGCCACCGCGCCCGCCATCCCGCTGTTCCCCAACCCGTCCTGGGGCGAGTCCAACTCCTCGCGCTTCACGGGCTTCCCCACCGAGCAGAACCCCTACGCGCGGCTCGCGCCGCACGCGGAGCCCGACAGCCTGCTGGTGCTGACGCAGCTGTCCCCGAGGGAGCGCTGACCATGGGCCGCTACATCCTCCGGCGAATGGGCTTCTACCTCATCGCCGCGTGGGCCTCGCTCACGCTCAACTTCGTGATTCCGCGCCTGGCTCCCGGCGACCCGGCCGCGGCCATGTTCGCGCGCTTCGAGGGCAAGGTGGCGCCGGAGGCCATGGGCGCGCTGAAGGCCGCCTTCGGTTTCACGGACGCGCCGCTCTACGCCCAGTACTTTACCTACCTGAAGCACCTGGTGCAGGGCGACCTGGGCATGTCGTACGCGTACTTTCCCGCGCGGGTGACGGAGGTCATCGGCACGGGCCTGATGTGGACGGTGGCCCTGGCGGGCGTGGCCGTCATCATCAGCTTCGTGTTGGGGTCCTTCCTGGGCGTGCTCGCCGCGTGGAACCGCGGCGGGTGGCTGGACTCGGGGCTGGCTCCGGCGCTCGCGTTCCTGGGGGCCTTCCCTTACTTCTGGCTGGCCATGCTGGCGCTGTACCTCTTCGGCTTCGTGCTGGGGTGGTTTCCGCTGCGCCACGCGTACGGACACGACATGGAGCCGGGGCTGTCGTTCGCGTTCGCCGCGGACGTGGCCCGCCACGCGGTGCTGCCCGCGTCCTCCATCGTGGTGGCCACGCTGGGCGGCTGGATGCTGGGCATGCGCAACACGATGGTGGCCACGTTGGGCACGGACTCCATCCGCCTGGCGCACGCGCGCGGCCTTCCGCCCCGCCAGGTGATGCTGCGCTACGCCGCGCGCAACGCGCTGCTGCCCAACGTCACCAGCTTCGGCATGGCGGTGGGCTTCGTGCTGTCCGGTTCGCTGCTGACGGAGATCGTCTTCTCCTATCCGGGCACGGGCTACCTGCTCATCCTCGCCGTGCGCAACCAGGACTACCCGCTGATGCAGGGGCTCTTCCTGGTCATCACGCTGGCGGTGCTCGCGGCGAACTTCGCCGTGGACCTCATCTGCCTCTGGTTGGATCCGAGGACCCGCGCCCATGCGTGACTTCCTGCGAAGGCTCTCCCGCCACCGGAAGGCGGCGGTGGGCGGCGGCCTGCTCGTGTTCTTCCTGCTGCTCGCGGTGGTGGGGCCCTTCTTCGTGATGGACCCCACGGACCTCGTGGGCCGGCCGCACCAGCCGCCCAACGCGGCGCACTGGTTCGGCACCACCGGCCAGGGACAGGACGTGCTCGCGCAGACCGTGGTGGGCGCGCGCCAGACGTTGGCGGTGGGC
The DNA here is from genome assembly GCF_003668965.1 of Corallococcus sp. AB030. NCBI lineage: Bacteria > Pseudomonadati > Myxococcota > Myxococcia > Myxococcales > Myxococcaceae > Corallococcus > Corallococcus sp. AB030. The sequence goes on along the minus strand of NZ_RAWQ01000121.1, from coordinate 28,521 downwards.
TTCGCGGTGGGCGCGCTCGTGACGCTGGTGGGCGCGCTGGTGGGCATCACCGCCGGCTACCTGGGCCGCCGCGTGGACGACGTGCTGTCGCTCACCACCAACGTGTTCCTGGTGATCCCCGGCATGCCGCTGGCCATCGTGCTGGGCGCGTACCTGCCGTCCGGCCCGCTGCGCATGGTGGCGGTGCTGACCGTGGCGGGCTGGGCCTGGAACGCTCGCGTGTTCCGCGCGGAGTCTCTGGCCTTGCGCGGGCGCGACTTCGTGTCCGCGGCGGTGGTGACGGGGGAGAGCCACTCGCGCATCGTGTCGCGGGAGCTGTTGCCCAACATGGCGTCGCTGGTGGGCTCGTCGTTCATCGGGAACACGCTCTATGCCGTGGGCGCGCAGGTGGGCCTGGAGTTCCTGGGCCTGGGCGACGTGAGCGTGGTGACGTGGGGCACCAACCTCTACTGGGCCGGCAACGACGCGGCGCTGCTCACGCGCTCCTGGTGGATCTTCGTCCCCACGGGCATGTGTATCGCGCTCGTGGGCTTCGCGCTCACGCTGCTGAGCTCCGCCATCGACGAGCTGACCAACCCCTCGCTGCGCGTGCACAAGCCGGCGGCGCTGCCCGCGAGCACCGCCCCGCGCGCGCACCTGGAGAAGCCGGTACCGGGCGTGCTCCTGCGCGTGCAGGACCTGTGCATCGACTACGCGACGGAGAAGGGCGCTTCCCGCGTGGTGGACTCGGTGTCGTTCGACGTGGCGCCCGGCGAGGTGTTCGGCCTGGCGGGTGAGTCCGGCAGCGGTAAGTCCACCATCGGCTCCGCGCTGCTGGGCCTCTTGCCTGCCTCCGCGCGCGTCGCGCAGGGGCGCATCCTCTTCAACGGCATGGACGTCACCGCGCTGGAGGGCCCGGCCCTGCGCGCGTTCCGCTGGCGCCAGGTGTCCATGGTGTTCCAGAGCGCCATGAGCGCGCTCAACCCGGTGCTCACCCTGGGCGAGCAGTTCCACGACACGCTCGCGGCGCACGGCCGCGTGTCGCGCGCCACGTCCTACGCCCGCGCGCGGGAGCTGCTGGGCATGGTGGGCCTGTCGCCGGACCTGGTGACGGCGTGGCCGCACCAGCTCTCCGGCGGCATGCGGCAGCGCGTGGGCATCGCGCTGGCGCTGGCCCTGGAGCCCCGGCTGATCATCATGGACGAGCCCACCACGGCGCTGGACGTCGTGGTGCAGAAGGAGCTGCTCCAGCGCATGGTGGAGCTCAAGCAGCGGCTGGGCTTCGCCATGCTCTTCATCACGCATGACCTGCCGCTGCTGCTCGCGCTTTCGGACCGCGTGGGCGTGCTCCAGGGCGGCAAGCTGGTGGAGGTGGACACGTCCGCCAACCTGCGCGCCGGGGCCCGCCACCCGTACACGCAGCTGCTGCTGTCCTCGTTCCCGCACCTGTCCGCGAAGGACGCCGCTCCGCCGCCGGTTCAGAAGGCGCCGGAGCTGACCGTGCCCCGTCCGTCCACGCGCGTCGCCGCCATCCCTGGAGGTCACCGATGAGCGCGCCCCTCCTGGAGGCGGAAGGGCTCACCCGCAGCTACCTGGCGGGCGGCTTCTTCTCCCGCGAGCGCAAGCCCATCCTCAAGGGCGTGTCCTTCTCCCTCCAGCCAGGGGAGATCGTCGCGCTGGTGGGCGAGTCCGGCAGCGGCAAGTCCACGCTGGCGCGGCTCCTGGCCCGGCTGGACATGCCGGACGCGGGGCAGCTGCGGCTCGCCGGGCGCGACGTGCTGGCGGACGGCAGCGCGCAGGCGTCGCTGGACTACCGCGGCCGGGTGCAGATGGTGTTCCAGGATCCGTTCGCATCCCTCAACCCCGTGCACACGGTGGCCTATCACCTGGAGCGGCCGCTCGTGCGCCATGGCCGGGTGCCGAAGTCCGGCCTGCGCACGCGGGTGTTGTCGCTGCTGGAGTCCGTGGGCCTGACGCCCGCGGAGGCCTTCGCGAAGCGCTACCCGCATGAGCTGTCCGGCGGCCAGCGTCAGCGCGTGGCGGTGGCTCGCGCCCTGGCGGTGGAGCCGCAGGTCATCATCGCGGACGAGCCCACGTCCATGCTGGACGTGTCCACGCGCAAGGGAGTGCTGCAGCTGCTTCGCGGCCTCACGCAGGAGCGCGGCATCGGCATCCTGTTCATCACCCACGATCTGGCGAGCGCGCGCCACCTGGCCGACCGCATCCTCGTGCTCTACGCGGGCACCGTGGTGGAGGCGGGCAGGGCGGATGAAGTGCTGCGCCAGCCGCGCCACCCGTACACGAAGCTGCTGCTGTCCGCGGTGCCGGATGGGGACGACTTCCTCCAGGCCGCGCTGCCGGTGCGCCCCGCCACGGGGTCGCCGCCGCTCGTGGGCTGTCCCTTCGCTCCGCGCTGCCCGGTGTCCGAGCCGCGCTGCTCCACCCTCACGCCTCCCGACGTCCTGCCGGCCGCGAATCACCTCGTCCGCTGCCACCTTGAAGTTCCGAAAGGAGTTACCGCCGATGCGTCAGTTTCCTCCTGACTTCCTCTGGGGAGTGGCCACCTCCGCGTATCAGATTGAGGGCGCCACCCGAGTGGACGGCCGGGGCGAGTCCATCTGGGACCGCTTCGCCGCCACCCCGGGGAAGATCCAAGACAAGTCCGACGGCTCGGTGGCCTGTGAGCACTACCGCCGCTGGCCGGAGGACATCGAACTGATGCGCTGGATGGGGCTGAAGTCCTACCGCTTCTCCATCGCGTGGCCGCGCATCCTCCCGGAGGGCCGCGGCCGGGTGAACGCGGCGGGCGTGGACTTCTACTCGCGCCTCGTCGACTCGCTGCTGGGCGCGGGCATCGAGCCCTTCGTCACGCTCTACCACTGGGACCTGCCGCAAGTGCTGGAGGACCAGGGCGGCTGGCCCGCGCGCGCCACCGGTGACGCCTTCGTGGAGTACGCGGACGTCATCAGCCGCGCCCTGGGCGACCGCGTGAATCGGTGGATCACCCACAACGAGCCCTGGTGCATCAGCTACCTGGGCTACGGCAACGGCGAGCACGCACCGGGCCACAAGGACTGGTCCAAGATGCTGGCCGCGGCGCACACGCTGATGGTGTCGCACGGCAACGCGGTGAAGGTGCTGCGCGCCAACGTGAAGAACGCGGAGGTGGGCATCACCCTCAACCTCACGCCGGGCGAGCCCGCGTCGCCCAGCCCGGAGGACGCGGACGCGACCCGCGACTTCGACGGCGGCTTCAATCGCTGGTTCCTGGAGCCGCTCTACGGCCGGGGCTACCCGCAGGATGTGATTGAAGACCACGTGAAGGCGGGCCGCATCGCGTCCCCGAACCTGGACTTCATCCAGCCCGGCGACCTGGAGACCATCGCCGCGCCCACCGACTTCCTGGGCGTGAACTTCTATTCGCGCGCCGTCCTGCGCAGCAACCGCATCCCGGAAGAGCAGAACGCGCCCCGCACCGTGTTCGTGCGCCCGGACAAGACGGACATGGACTGGGAGGTGTGCCCGGCCTCCCTCACGCGCCTGCTGGTGCACCTGGAAAAGGAATACAAGCCGGGCCCCATCTACATCACGGAGAACGGCTGCGCGTACTCCACCACCCCCAGCGCGGACGGCCGCGTGCACGACGTGCAGCGCGTGGAGTACCTGCGCGGGCACCTGGCGGCGTGCGGTGACGCCATCGAGCAGGGCGTGAAGCTGGCGGGTTACTTCGCGTGGTCGCTGCTGGACAACTTCGAGTGGGCCTACGGGTACACCAAGCGCTTCGGCCTGGTGTGGGTGGACTACGCCACCCAGCAGCGCATCCCGAAGGACAGCGCCCATCTCTATCGCGACGTCGTGGCCCAGAACGGCCTGGACGTGGAGCAGGCCGCTTGAAAAGGCTCTTCCTGACGACGTGTCTGGCGTTGTGCGGTGGCGCCCCGGCCTGGGCACAGGTGTCCGGTGCGGGCTCGCCCCTCCAGTCTCCGCCCACCGCGCAGCCGCCCTCCGCCGGCCCCGTGGATGCCGCCGCGCCCGTGCCGGGGCAGGCGACGTCCGAGCCGCAGGCGCCCGCGGACGCTCCCATCGCTGCGCCGGCGGCTCCGGCCCCGCAGGCCGTCGTGTCTTCGGACGCGAAGCGCACGACGGTGACGCGTGTCATCCACGACGAGCGCGGCTTCAAGCTCCAGGTGGACGGGAAGGACTTCCCCGTCCACGGCGTGAACTGGGGCTACACGCCCATCGGTGAGAACTACCGGTACTCGCTCTGGACGCAGCCGGAGGACTTCATCAAGCAGGTGCTGGCGAAAGAGATGGGGATGCTCCGCGACGCGGGCTTCAACGCCATCCGCCAGTTCGACGACATCCCGCCCGTCTGGGTCGAGTACATCTACCGGAACTACGGCATCCACACGCTGCTCAACCCGCTGATGGGACGCTATGGCCACCCGGTGAACGGGGTCATGGTCGTCAACATCGACTACTCGAACCCGGACCACCGCAAGGCCATCCTCGGCGCGTTGGCGGAGAAGGTGGAGCTCTACCGCGACGTGCCCGGCGTGCTGATGTGGCTGCTGGGCAACGAGAACAACTACGGCCTGCACTGGACGTCGTTCGAGATCGAAGCCCTGCCGGGCCACGAGGACGCCGCCCGCGCGGAGTCGCTCTATTCGCTCTACGGCGAGGCGGCCCGCACGGTGAAGAAGCGGGACACGAACCACCCCGTGTCCATCGCCAACGGCGACCTCCAGTACATCGACCTCATCGCCAAGCACTGCCAGGACCTGGATGTGCTGGGCACGAACGTCTACCGCGGCCCCACCGCGCGCGACCTGTTCGCGGAGGTGAAGGCCAAGCTCAACAAGCCGGTGTTCTTCAGCGAGTTCGGCGCGGACGCCTATGACGCCCGCGCGGGCCGCGAGGACCACGTGGCGCAGGCGGAGTACCTGCGCACGCAGTGGGAGCAGATCTACCTGGAGGGCTACGGCCAGGGCCTGTCCGGCACCGCCATTGGCGGCTTCGTGTTCCAGTGGGTGGACGGCTGGTGGAAGCACGGCCAGGAGTCCAACCTGTCCATCCACGACACCACCGCGACGTGGCCCAACGGCGGCTACGCGGCGGACTTCGTCCCCGGTCAGAACAACATGAACGAGGAGTGGTTCGGCATCGCGGCCCTGGGCCCGCCGGACTCCAACGGCATCAGCGGCATCCAGCCGCGAACGGCCTACTACGTCCTCCAGGCCGTGTTCCGCCTTGACCCGTACGCAACGACGACCAACCCGGACTCCATCCGCGACTACTTCGCGGGCATCCGTCCGTCCGCGCTCACCAGCGGCTACACCTCGTCGGTGGCTCTGGCGCGCACGGAGGAGCTCAGCGCGGTGCGGGTGTCGAACCTGCGGCTGCTGCTCGACAGCTCCCTGTCGCGCGGAAGCATCGCGACGGTGCGGCCCAACCAGAGCTCGGCGGACCACACCGAATCCATCTTCTTCGACCTGGCGTTGCAGCCGGCCAGCGGCGTCTACGGCCGCGCGTCGTTCAACGTCGTGGGCAACGTGGCGCAGAACCGGCTCAACAACCTGTTCTACGAGAACCGTGGCACGCCCTCCACGCCGACCTCGGGTGACATCCCGGTGGGCCCCGGCGCCCCGGCGCGTGAGCAGTCCGCGTTGGAGCGCTTCGCCCTGTACCAGGCGGAGTTCAAGTTCGACCGCTCGGACTTCGCGCTGGAAGGCTACTACCGCACCGGCCACTACCACTGGGGCGAGGAGGGTGACTTCTTCAACCTCTACCGCGAGGCGAACTACGGGCCGAACCTGGACATCTACCACGGCAACGCGCCCTTCGGCGTGGTGTTCAGTGGCAAGAAGGCCATGGATGGGTTGAAGGTCGCCGTCGGGCCGGAGCTGTACTGGGGCGCCAACCCCTCCGTGGTGGCGAAGTACCGCAACAACGTGGGCCCGGTGAACGTGACGCTGGTGCACCAGGAGGACCTGGCGCAGGGCTCGTCGTCGTCCACGGCCTCCGTGGTGCGTGAGCGCATCGCGCGCAGGACGGCGCTCAACTTCCAGTACGCCACCGGCAAGCTGGTGCTGGACGTGGGCGGTCTGCTCTCCGCGCCCCAGCGCATTGGCGAGACGTTCACCTATACGCGCGCCGCGCCGGAAGGCGGCCCCAGCTACCTCAACAGCGGCTACGACGTGCTCCAGGACAAGGTGCAGTTCCTGGACACGCTGGGCGCCAAGGCGCGGCTCACCTACGACATGGGGCCGGTGCGCTGGCTGGTGCAGTCCTCCTTCCGCGGCCTCGTCGCGGACAGCGGGCCGGAGCAGGGCAACATCATCACCGGCTGGAGCCTGCGCGAGAGCGGCCGCGGCAACCACTACGCGGGTCAGCTGGGCGCGGCGTTGCAGTTTGGTTCCATCCAGGTGTCGCCCAACGTGCTGTACCAGCGGCCCCTCATCGGGCCGAACCCCACCATCTCGGACGCGTACGACCCTGGCACCGGCATGTACTACGCGGGCGTGCGTCCGCGCAGCGTGCTGGTGGACTCGTTCAGCGTGCTGGACAACCGCGAGACGCTGGGCGGCGAGCTGCTCATCACCTTCGACCCGACGCCGGGCACCTGGTTCTGGTCGTGGGACCGCGACATGCGCGAGGACGCGCCGTTCGCCGCGGGCCTGGACATCGTCTACCGGCACCAGCCCACGTCGCGCGACGCGGGCATCGCCATCCTCGCGGACGGCAGCACCATCGCCTTCGGCAGCGCGCCAGTGGCCCGCGATGAGTGGGAGACGTCCCTGCGCCTGGTGGGCAACCCCACCCAGCGCCTGCGCCTGTACGGCACGGCGTACGTGGGCAGCCAGCAGTCCTCCGGCGAGGACAACCGGCAGATCCACCGCTTCGGCCTGGACGGCTCCGCGCTCTTCGACACGCTGCTGCTCGCGGCCCAGCTGCGCTTCAACGACTGGGGTCCGTACGACTACCACCGCGTCTTCAACCTCACCTACCCGGTGCAGCTGGGCGGGGACCTGTCCTACGGCTTGAAGAAGCCGGTGCTGGGCGCGGTGTCCACGCGCTTCGGCCTGCGGGGGCTGGTGCGCATGCTGGATGAGTACTCGGAGGGCCTCAACGATCGGGGCATCACCGAGGGCCTGAAGGGTCGCGAGTACGAGGTGGGCGCGTATGCCATCCTTTCTCTCTGAGGGAACACGCAACATGAGGACTGGTTTCCTGCTGGCCGCCGCCGTGGCCGCGCTGTCCGGCTGCTACGAAGACCCGACCATCATCTACGGCAAGTCGCTGGACGACATGACCTTCACGGTCACCGACCCGGCGATGGGCATCTACCCGAACACCTCCGTGCTGGATGACCCGAACAACCCCTTCGCGCTGTCGGGGGTGGGCACGGAGACGAAGTGGCAGATCCAGTCCGGGGCGGACCCCGTGGCGGCCTACTACTCGTGGGCCACGGTGCTCGCGAACGGGCCGTACGGTGAAGCGCAGTACTACGTGGCCCTCAACTTGGCCGCCATCTACCAGCGGGGCCTGGCGGACCAGGGCAGCCTGGCGCAGACGCGCGAGATGGCGGTGAAGGCCTACCAGTCCGTGCTCGACAACTTCCCGGACGCGGTGACGTACGACGCGTCCGGCACGGTGGCCTACGACCTGGTGACGCCCGCGTACAAGGGCGTCGTCGAGCTGGGCGGCACCGTGGCTGGCGGCTGGGTGATGGTGAAGACCTCCAGTGGTGCGGACCGGGCGGTGAAGCCATGAAGAAGCCAGTGTGGGGCCTGTTGCTGCTGCTCGCCGCCTGCCGCCCGGATCCGGGCCCGGCGGACTACTCAGGCCAGGAGCTGCCGGACGACCAGAACCCCGACGGCGGGACGCAGCCCTCGGACATGCTGCCGGGGCCGTTCCCCTACGAGGCCGGCAAGGCCCGTCTGATGGTGGGCATCTTCTACGAGACGGGCCGCTCGCAGGAGATCATCCTCGACAACATCGACTCCAACTTCTACCTCTACGAGAACACCGTCTACGTGGAGTCGGACCCCGACCACGTCGAGGGCAAGTCCGCCGACCGCATCGTGCAGAACGGCAAGCCGTGGATGGGCTTCGGCGTGCACTGGAAGCAGACGCACAACTTCGATGCGTGGAAGACGCTCCACGTCAGCATGAAGTCGTCCGACGCCGCCTTCGCCAACGTGAAGATCGGCATGACCAGCGGCACGGGCACCGCTGAGAAGGGCAACCCGCTCACCGTCACCAAATATGGCTGGGCGAACGATGGTGAGTGGCACCACCTGGCCATCCCCGTCGCGGACTTCGTCGCGGCGGGCCTGAAGCTCAATGACGTGTCGTCACCGTTCACCTTCGCGGCCGAGGGTGGCACGACCGGTCAGTTCCTCCTGCTCGACAACCTGTACTTCACCGCGGACTAGGCAGGAACGCAGTGCCAGGAAGGGCGGGCCGGCTGTCGCCGTGTGACAGCCGGAGCGCCCGAGCCTTGTCTTGACGCCGCCGTCACGCCCCCGCGTGCGGTGTCGCCAGGGCAGGGCTGCAGTTGTTTCAGCCGGGCAGTCCCCTTGCGTCCGCCGCGCGTCCTGGCGGTGCGTGCGAACGCGCGTCACGGTGTTCCTACCCAAGGAGTCGTCCCCCAATGTCTGAATCCTTGCCGCAATTGTCAAGCAGGGGCGCAAGCCCATGTCTCCGTGAAGCACCGCGCGTCTGGCTATTACAGGCCTTCGCGACGGTGCTCATGCTGGTGTCCCTCCTGGGCGCGTCCGACGCCCGCGCGCAGACGAACGTCGCGCTGAACAAGACCACCTATACCTCTTCCGCGGAGGCTCCATTCCTGGGCCAGTACGCGGTGGACGGCGACGGTGGCACCCGCTGGGCCAGCGGCTTCACGGCGAACGAATGGATCACCGTGGACCTGGGCCAGACGCGCACCATTTCGCGCGTGGTGCTCACCTGGGAGCCGGCCTACGCCACGGTCTACAAAATCCAGGTCTCCACCAACAACACCACCTTCACCGACGCGCTGACGGTGAACACCGGCGACGGCGCGACGGACGACCTGTCCCTGCCGGCCGGCACCACGGGCCGCTACGTCCGCATGCAGGGCGTCACGCGCGCGCTGCCCGCGTATGGCTATTCGCTGTGGGAGTTCGCCGTCTATGAGACGGGCGGCACGCCGCCTCCCACCAACACGGACCTGGCGCGCAACCGTCCGGCCACCGCGTCCAGCGTGGAGGCGGACGCCGCGGGGCTCCAGCCGGGCTTCGCGTTCGACAACGACATCAACACCCGCTGGGCCTCCGCGCAGGGCGTGGATCCGCAGTGGATCCGCGTGGACCTGGGGTCGTCCCAGGTGGTGGGCAAGGTGGTGCTGGACTGGGAGGGCGCGTACGGCAAGACGTACACGATTGACGGCTCCAACAACGACAGCAGCTGGACGACGCTCAACACGGTGACCAACGGCGCCATTGGCCGCCGGGAGATCCCCGTGTCGGGCACGTACCGCTACATCCGCATGCGCGGCACGGAGCGCGGCACGGGCTACGGCTACTCGCTGTGGTCCTTCGAGGTCTACCAGAACGGGGGCACCACGCCGCCCCCCACTCAGACCACCAACCAGACCATCAAGCTGAACTTCCCGGAGCTGGCGTACGCGAAGATCAACGTATCGCCCGCGCCGCTGTCGGTGACGCCGGTGCCGGAGGAGGGCAACACCACGCCGTCCGTGCGCAACCCGCCCGGGCCCTTCACCTACCAGCTCACGTTCCCGCCCAACACGACGGTGACGCTGTCGAAGAACCAGTTCTCCCCCACGCAGCCCAACACGGACATCCGCCTGGCGGTGGTGGACTACAACGGCGTGCAGCAGCGCGCGCAGTCCGTCACGGCGCTGGCGGTGCAGGGCGCGGACTGGAACGTGGAGATCTTCTCCACGGGCAATGGCCCCACGGACCCTCGCGACCCCACCATCATCCCGGACCCGTACGTGGCGCCCGCGCCGCTGGCTGTTGCCGGTGCGTTCCGGCTGTCCGCGCCGGGCAACAACGCGATGATCACCGCGTCCCGCCGTCCCACGCTGTCGTGGGCCACGGTGACGGGCGCGACGAACTACAAGGTCTACGTCAACCTCACGCGCAACGACTACGACTGGATGGCGGCGGGCAACCTGTTGGATCGCTACACGCAGGTGGCGTCGCAGACGGGCACGTCCTTCACCTTCACGGAGGACCTGCCGGACCGGTGGACGTACAAGTGGTACGTGGTGGCCACGCTGTCGGGTGGCACCACGTCGCGCTCGGACATCGGCAACTTCAGCGTGTACCTGCCGGTGGTGGAGACGCAGGCGGACGGCGTCAACCTCGTCAACGGCGTGCGCGACCTGAACAAGAACGGGACGATTGAGCCGTACGAGGACTGGCACAACCCCATCTCCGTGCGCGTGAACGACCTGCTGGGCCGCATGACGCTGCGCGAGAAGGCGCTGCAGATGTTCTACGACGCCAAGACGTACCCGGAAGCCGGCTTCCAGATGGGGCCCCTGTCGCCCACGGACATCCCCATGTTCCAGAAGGCGTCCGCGGCCACGCGTCTGGGCATCCCGCACATCGACGCGGGTGACTCCATCCACGGCTACAAGACGAGCTGGCCCACGCAGCCGGCGCTGGCGGCCACGCGCGACCTGGACACCATCTACGAGATGGGTGACATCCAGCGCCGCGAGCAGCTGGCCATTGGCAGCCGCGGCACGCTGTCTCCGCTGGCGGAGGTGAACACCAAGGTCCTGTATCCGCGCACGCAGGAAGGCAACGGCGAGGACGCGGACCTGGCGGCGGGCATCACCCGCGCGCTCATCGCGGGCCTCCAGGGCGGTCCGGAGGTGAACCCGAGCTCCATCTGGGTGACGACGAAGCACTGGCCGGGGCAGGGCGCTGGCGGTGAGGCGGGCATCACCTACGACGGCACCACCATCCACTACCACATGCGTCCGTGGCACGCGGCCATCGAGGCGGGCACCAGCGGCATCATGCCGGGCTACGCGGGCAGCTGGCTGCTGGGGCCGGAGGGCTACGGGGCGGGTGACAACCCGGGCATCCTCAACTACCTGCGCAACCAGCTGAAGTACGACGGCGTCATCTGCTCGGACTGGCTGCCGTCGGGTTCGTGGGTGCGCTCCGCCACGGCGGGCTCGGACGTGATGGGCGGCGCGACGCCGCAGGCCATGGCCAACTTCGAGAACGAAGTCCCCGTCGCGCGCATCAACGACTCCGTGCGCCGCATCCTGGACCTGAAGTTCCGCCTGGGCATCTTCGAGGATCCGTACAAGCAGGGCCCGGCCGGCACGTCCCAGTGGCACACCGCGGACAGCAAGGCGGCGGTGCGCCGCGCCTCCCAGGAGGCCATGACGCTGCTCAAGAACGATGGCGCGCTGCCCATCCGCCTGCCGGCGGGCGGCAAGCTGGTCATCGCGGGCCCGCGCGCGGACGACATGTCCTGCATGGTGACCTGGCGTTCGGACTTCCACGGCACCGAGTTCGGCGACCCGACCATCTACGCGGCGGTGAAGGCGCGCGCGGAGGCCGCGGGGCTCACGGTCTACAAGGACAACGCCCCCGCGGGCGTGACGCCGGACGCGGCCATCGTGGTGGTGGGCGAGAGCTACTTCACCCACGGCACGGAGTGGGACAAGGAGAAGCCGTACCTGCCGGGCGACCCGATTGGCCCTACCCACGACGCGAAGTGGGGCGACCAGTACGGCATCATCAACAGCTTCAAGTCGCGGGGCATCCCCACGACGGTGGTGTTGATCAGCCCGCGTCCGTACGTGCTGACGAACGTGGTGCCCCTCTCCAACGCGCTGATGCTGGCGTACCGCCCGGGCGACATGGGCGGCTACGCGGTGGCGGACGTGCTGTTCGGTGACGTGCTGCCTCGGGGCAAGACGCCCTGGCAGCTGCCGCGCGGCATGAACCAGATAGGCACGGACGTGGAGAACAACCAGCTGGAGAAGTGGGACCTGCCGTTCGACCTGGGCGCGACGGACGCGGAGCGCACGGCCATCCGCCAGAAGATCGCGGCGGGCCAGCCGGTGCCGCCCACGTACGGCAACCCGCTGTACCAGTACGGCGCGGGCATCCAGGGCTTCGGCCTGACGGACGCGACGCCTCCCGTGGCGTTCAACCTGCTGACGCCGTCAAACAACCTGGTCATCACCGGCACGCGTCCGGCGTTCACCTGGGCGGCCAGCAGCGACCCTCAGACGGGCATCCAGCGTTACGAGGTGTACCTGGACGGCGGCGCGATGCCGGTGGCCATCACCAAGACGCCGTCGGCGGCGCTGGACGGACTGAAGCTGGCGAACGGGGTGCACACCTGGTTCGTGAAGGCGTTCAACTGGGCGAACGGCGTCACGCAGTCCGCGACGTTCACCTTCACGCTGAACGACACGACGCCGCCCGCGGCCTTCGCGGCGCTGTCGCCGTCGGCCGGGCAGTCGGTGCCGGGCACGTCCACGCGCTTCATCTGGGAGCAGACGACGGACGTGGGCGCGGGCGTGGCGGAGTACGTCCTCATCGTGGACGGCACGGACCGCACCCCCTCCATCCTGCGCAGCACGCCGGTGCCGGCGGGCACGAACCTGGCGCGGGGGAAGAATGCCTACGCCACGTCCGTGGAGTTCGGCAGCGCGAACGACGCGGTGGATGGCAGCCTGGCGACGCGTTGGTCCAGCGTGGGCACGGCGACCACGGGTGACACGGAGTCCATCACCGTCGACCTGGGGGCCATCTACTCGCTCAAGCGCATCGTGCTGAACTGGGAGGCCGCCTACGGCCGCCGCTACGTGCTGGAGTCGTCGCTGGACGGCTCCACCAACTGGACGGCGCTGCGGACGGTGGACACCGGCGACGGCGGCATCGACGACTGGACGGTGGCCGGCGTGGGCCGCTACGTGCGCATGCGCGGCGTGCAGCGCGCGACGGCGTACGGCTACTCGCTGTGGGAGTTCGAGGTGTACGGCGTGGGCACGGAGCAGACGACGCTGAACGGTCTGTCCACGGGCTCGCACACGTGGCGCGTGCGCGCGGTGGACGGCGCGAACAACACCACGCTGTCCTCGGGGCCCATCACCTTCACGAAGTAGGGTGAGGACTTGAGATAGGGGAGGGGCGGCCGGAGTGATGGCCGCTCCTCTTTCTTTTTCATTACGACCCAACGGAGCGCCCGGGGCCGTATCCGTGTCGTGCTCCTGAGCTGGATCCGATGCTTCACGCTGTCGTGCTTCGTCCTGGGCGTGACGGGTTGCGAGTCCGACGATCCGCCCCTGGAGTCACCGGACGCGGGCGGGGTGGTGCTGGCGTCCACGGTGGAGCGCTACGATTTCGCATTCGACCTCACCACGGGGGAGGCGTCGTCCCGGCTGTGGTTGGACGTGGAGGCTGGCGCGCGGGGCTGCGTGTCCCTTCCAGCTCGCGCGGAGGTGACGGACGTGCGGTGGGGCGGTGCGCCTCCCGAGAGCTTCCGCCTCGCGGACGGTCGGATGGAGGTTTGCGGCGTTGCGCCGCTGGAGGGGCCGTTGTGGCTCGACAGCCGGCTGCGTGTGCCGGAGTCCACCGTGCCGTACACGCAGGTGGGGTTCTCACGGCGGTTGGATGCGCAGGGCCGTCCCTTCACGTATCTGCTGGGCTGGTTGGAGTCCTGCGACCTCTTCGGGCCGTGTGACACTGCGCCCGGGAGGCTGGCGCACTTCACCTTCGACATCACGCACGCGCCCGGTGACGGGGTGCTGTGTCCGGGGAACCTGTCTCGGCGAGATGAAACACATACGCGCTGCGAGCTCCTGGGGACGCGAGCCCCCACGTACTCCGCCTTCATGGTCGCTTCGCATCCGGCGTGGGAGCGCACGCGGCTGGTGGACACGGACGTGGGGTGCGTGGAGCTGTATGAGCCGCCAGGGGGACTGCTCGGGCCGGCGATTGACGCGGGCGCGGTGGCGGAGTTCCTGGCGCGGATGACGGCCCGCTTCGGGCCGCTGCCCTATGGCCCCGAGCTGCGCGTGGCCAGCGGGCGCACGGACTGGTTGGGCATGGAGCACCCGGCCAACATCGTGCTGCGCGACGACCTGCCATGGATGGGCGGGCCCTACGCCAACGTGACGATGCACACGTTGATGCATGAAATCGTGCACCAGTGGGCCGGTGACCGGACGACGCTGGCGAGCGCGGAGGACTACCCGTGGAAGGAAGCGGTGGCGGAGTACCTCACGTATGTCTTCGAGGACGAGCACCGGGGTGAAGACGCCGCGGTCACGCTGGCGTACTGGGACCGGCTGGCGCGGACGGCCTCCTACCATCTGCGTCCACGAGACACGCCCAAGCCGTCCTTCCTCTCCTTCGTGAATGACATCTACGGTACGGGCCCGCTGATCCTCCTGGTTCAACTGGAATCCCTGCTGGGTCGCGAGCAGGTGCTGACGGGGCTCCAGGCGTTCCTGGCGGAGCCGGGAGTCCGGAGCATCGAGGACCTGCGCCAGGCGCTCGAAGGCGCTTCAGGAAGGAACCTGCGGCTCTACTTCGACACCTGGGTGGATGGGGAAGGGGAGCCGGACTGGCCGTACTTCCAGGTGGAGTGGAGCCAGGGGGACTCGTTGACGTTAAGGGTGACGCAGCGGACGGAGACCGGGAAGGTGTATCCCTGCGAGGTGGAGTTGGAGCTTCAGGGGGCGGTGCCGGAGGAGCGACGGCGGGTAACGGTCTCCTACGGGCTGGCCCCGGAGTCCGCGACGGCGGGGTTCACGGTGAAGGGGCTGCCGTGGAAGGTCCAGCAGGTCGCGGTGGATCCGCGCAATCGCCTGGTCAATCGCAGGAGCCTGGGGCTGGCTCGGGAGCCCGTTCCCCAGCGCTGGCGGTTGTGATCGATCCGCCGTGAACAAGAAGGCCCCTCGGGCCTGGGAGGCGCGAGGGGCCGTTGGCCACGAGGTGGTGGCCGTGGACTACGGAGTGGGCGTGGCGACGGCGGGCGTGCCTGCCGCGGGCGCGGCAGCGGCGGCAGCAGCAGCGGCGGCTGCGGCAGCGGCTGCGGCAGCGGCCTCCTCGGCGGCCTTGGCCTCGGCGACCTTGCGGGCGGCTTCGGCCTCCGCGCGCTTCGTGGCCTCGGCCTGGGTGGCGGTCTTCATGCTGGCGAGGCCTTTCTCGAAGTCCTTGCCGATCATCTGGTCCATGTCCATGACGAGGCACATCGCCTTGCTCATGAAGTTGTGGTTGCCGGCCATGGTCCAGGTGACGGTGGTGCCGTCGTCGGCGGGCTTGAACGTGAAGGTGGTGATGCTGCTGTCTTCGAAGGGCTTGATGAACTCCAGCTTGATGCGGACGGCCGCGTTGGCGGTGGCCTCCAGGATGGTCATGCGGCCCTCACCCACGTCGTTGTTGCCCACCCACCCATAGGTGGCTCCAACGCCCGACTCCGCGCCGCCAAAGGTCTTCTTCATGCTCGGGTCGAGGTTGTCCCAGGGGGACCACTGGTTCCACTGGTGGAAGTCATTGACCAGACCGAACGCGATGTCGGGCGTACCCGCCACCGTGGTTGTGCGCGTGACGGTGTAGGAATCGGGGCGGGTGGCGATGAAGCCTGCGAGCAGCACGAGCGCGGCAACGACGCCAATGGCAATCTTCTTGAGCATGGTGTTCCTTGAAAAGGGTCCCCTGGACGGGGAGGCCGCGTCTTAGGCCGCCGGATCGCTCCGACTCAAGCCCCCCAGCGCGCGGCCTGGCTTGACGCAGCGTGAGGCGCGAGTCGTTGGGGGCCCACCATTGTACCGGCGGTCTAGAGTGGGCCCATGCGCCTGGCGGTCATCGCGGTACTCGTGGCTCTGTTCTGCAGTGGCTGTGCCGGGGTGGAGGCTGCCTCCGGAAGAGGAAGCACGCAGTTCCTCCGGCCGGATGCGTTCGAGGAGGTGCTGATTCACGCCGGGCTGGAGGATGTGGACGAGCTGCCCACTCGCCGCAATCCCTTTACACCCGAGGACGCAGTGGGAGTGCTCGAACGGCTGACGGAGACACCCGTGACGTTGGGCTCCTTCCCTCCGCGGATGGCCGCGGGCTTCCTGATGCGCGAGGTGCTGGCGGACGGCGACGTGTCGCGTGAGGAGCTGGCGCGGCGGGTGGAACGCTTCGCCCGCGAGCAGGTGGCGGTGCTTCGGCCGGACGGATATCTCGCCTGGGCGCTGGATGGCAGGACGCAACAGAAGGTTTCGGAGGTGAAGTGGAGGGACGGAGCCTTCCGCGCAGGGAACTTCGAGTTGGGCCGCTTTTACAGCGGCCGTGGCGGAGTCTTCCGCCATGTCGACGCGCAGCTGCGCGCCGTGGACCCGAGACCCCTGGCCGAGGTGTACGACGACGCGGATGTCATCAGCCGCTCACTGGATGGCGCCGAGGACGCCTTCGTGGAGCTGTACCACGCGTTGGGTCAGCTGTTGTCGCGCCCGACGGACAGCATCGCTGGGCTGCGAAACCTGCCGGCGGGGATCGTGGCCCTCATCACGAACTCTCCCGCCTATTGGGAACGATTCCAGCACATGACGCGCGGCGAGCAGATCCGCGAGACCGCACGGCTGACGACGAATGTCGTCGCACTGTGGGGAACGGCCTCTGCAACGACGCGCTCGCTGAAGGGGCTGGCCGTGGGCGCGGAGGTCTCCGCGCCGATGCTCTCACTGTCCGCGGAGGGCGCGCTGATGCTGGACCTCGTCTCGGTCCCAGTGGGACGCGCGACGACGGTCTTGAGTGGAGCTCCTGGGGCGGCCGTCATCCTGTTGAAGTCGAATGCCCCAGGCGGTGGGGCTTCCTCTTCCGGTGGACCGGGGAAGTGGCGGCCCGCGACCGAGCACATGGAGGATGCGGCCCGGAAGTACCAGTCCCAGATCACCAACGCCGCGGAGGGACCGGTCTACGAAGTCGACAGCGTCAAGTTCGACGGGTTCACCAATGGCGTGTTGCTGGAGGCCAAAGGCCCGGGCTATGAGAAGTTCCTCGAGATGGCCGTGGAGCAGGGCGGATGGTTCGAGGGATTCACGGACATGGTCCGACAGGCGAAGCGACAGCAGCGCGTTGCCCGTGGAGTTCCCCTGGAATGGCACTTCGCGGAGCGCAAGGTCGCGGACTACGTACGAGCGCTTTTCAAGAGAAACGGTCTGGGGCGGATTCCCGTCCACTTCACTTCTCCGCGCTGAACGTCTTCACGGCTGATGACTGAAACCTACTACGCAGGGGTGTACTGGCCCGGAAGGCCCGAGCCGCTGGAGACCCATGCTCGGCGGGCCGAAGCCCTGTTCCAGCGGTTGGCTTCCACAGACCCGATCCTCGCGAATTGGTACGAGCAGGCCCGCTCCCGGGAGCCGGCGCTCAACAGCCGGATCAGTCCAGATGCCCTTTCGCTTCAGCAACTGCTCAAGAAGACGAAGTACCAGATAGGCGAAGGCGAAATCTCCTTCGCCGCCTGGAACGGGAGTGCTGACGACAGCAGCGTCGTCAACTTCTCCTGCGGGGCTCCGGTGCCGGGTGCCGTGGACCTTTGCGTTTGGACCCCCTCTGCGCCAAGGCTCCTCTCCCAGCAGAGAGCGTCCCTGGTGCTGAAGGCGATGGTGCTGGCCTGGGAGCCTGAATGGGGCATCGTCACTTCCGACGCGCACCGGGACTCGGTGTCTGAGTCAGGCGACGCAGGCACGTTCATCGGATGGATGACGTACTTCTCCCGGGACCGAGGTCCGGTGCCGCATCTTCCCGGCCCCGTGCGAGTCGAACCCGTTGAGGACCGAGGCACCCTCGTCATCCTGACCCCGGAACGATTCACGCTGACCAGGCCGGATCATGTCGCGCTCGCGGAAGAGGTGCGGGACCAGTTGCAACGGGTCGGGTTGCTGGAACCGCTTGGAGCGTCTTGATGCTGACCCCTGACACCGCGAAACACTTGTCCCTGCTGCGGACGCTGGGGGAGCCGGAGCTGTCGCCGTACACACGGTGGCAGTGGCTGGGGTGGGATGCGTCGTCGCGTTACCTGCTGTCCGTCCAGAAGCAGGGCGGGACACCGTTGCGCTGGTGGGACCTGCACTCGGAAGAGACGACTCCGCTCTTCGCGCACTCCGTTTCCCGCTGCGTGGCCGCGTGGTTCCTCCCTGGCTCCCAGCGCCTCCTGTCCGTGACGGTTCGCGGCACCCTCCGGACCTGGTCCGTCACCGACGGCACGCTGCTGTCCTCGGTGGAGACCGGTGGTTCCGTCTCCAGCGCGTGTCTGTCCTCGGACGGAACCCGCCTGCTGCTCACCGCCGGCCAGGGGCGTGTCATGCTCTGGGACCTGGAGCGCAACTGGCTCGTGTGGCGGCTGGAGGATCCTGCCTACCTCTATGGCTGCGCGCTGTCGCCGGATGGCCGGTTCGCGGCCGCGGGCGCCGCCGAGGAGCAGGAGGGCGCCGCGACGCGCGGTTCCGTTCGCCTCTGGGATGCGAGAACCGGCAAGCCCGTGGGGACCCGTGCGCTCGATGCCCAGTGGATCTGGAACGTGGCGTTCACGCCGTCTGGAGAGTCGCTGGTCGCCTCGAATACCGGTGGCCAGTTGTTCTTCCTGGGCCTCCCCGGACTGGCAACGCTTCGGACCCTCGAGGCTCCAGGCTCCGGTGCGCTGCAGATGGAGTTCAACTCCGATGGCTCTCTACTGGCTGCGAGCGCGGACACGAGCGCGTTCGTGGTCATCGATGTCCGCGAGGGCCGGGACGTCTTCGGCTATTCGGACCTGGATGACATGCAGGGCAGCACCGCGAACTTCTCCCCCGACGGACGCTTCGTGAGCTGGGGCATGGACGACGGCAAGGTAGGCATCTGGGGCGTGAAGCCCAGACCCTGAGGAAGGGATGGATGGTAGCGTGTCTGCCATGCGTTCAGTCTATTCCTTGGTGTTTCTTGCATGTCTTGCGGCCTTCACCGCCCAGGCCCAGGTCTATATTCCTACCCCCAATGGCGCCTATGGCGTCGAAGTCGCGAAGTTCATCGAGACACAGGAGATTGAGAATGCATCCGGACTGGTCTGGGCTCCGGACGGTTCCAACCGCCTGTTCGTGGTGATCAAGGGAGGGAAGGTCCGGATCATCCAGAACGGCGCGCTCCAGCCTACGCCATTCATCGATGAGCAGGTGGCAACGGATGGAGAGCAGGGCCTGCAAAGCCTTGCCTTCGATCCGGACTTCGCGACCAACCGCTACGTCTACGTCTTCGCCAGTCAGCCGAACATCGACGTAGGGGGTGTCACCCGCTACATGGCGCAGATTCTGCGGTTCACGGAGGCTGGCGGTGTGGGTGTCAACCGGACCGTCATCGTGGACAACATCCCGCAAAACAAGAGCCACAATGGCGGAGGTCTGGCCTTCGGTCCGGATGGGCTCCTGTATTTTGGAGTGGGGGATGGAGACATCTACGCAGGGACCAATGATGACCTGTCCCTGATGTCGTCGAAGATCCTCCGCGTCCACAAGGACGGAAGCATTCCCACGGACAACCCCTTCTACGATGACTGGGGGCCGAACAACGATCTCATCTGGGCCCGAGGCTTCCGCAATCCCTTCCGGATCCGCTTCCAGCCTGGAACCGGGAAGCTTTGGGCCAACGTTGCCGGGAACATCGCCGAGCAGATCTTCAGCGTGGGGCGGGGTGACCATGCGGGCTGGTGGCAGTATGAGAACAACCAGCCCCAGGGATTCCTGTCGCCACTCGTCGCCTATACGCCAGGGCTGTGGGACGTGTACTCCTTCACGTCGACAGGAGCCGTGCGCAAGGGCGGGGTCGCGACCTTCACCGTGGAGGGCACCTATCCGGTCTCCTCTCTGCGCAAGGGCAAGAAGGTCCATCTGCGGGATGTGGCAGACCCCAGCTTCAATGGAGTCGGCTACATCACCGGCTTTCCGACGCCCCTGTCGTTCACGGTGGATCAGCCCGGTCCGGATGCGGTGAGCGGTGGCGGTGGCCTGCAGACAGACCAGATGGGCGATGCCGTGGTCGGTGGTGTGTTCTACGCAGGCTCACGATTTTCCTCCGAGTACCAGGGCGATTACTTCTTCGCCGACTTCGGTGGGTACCTCCACCGGGTGGACCTGGGAGCGGATGGCTCCGTGAAAAAGGTGGAGCTCGTGGTGAACTACGTCCACGAGTCGAACTTCACCGACGTCGCGGTGGGACCGGATGGCGCGCTGTATGTCTCATCCTTCTACAGCACGATCTTCCGGATCACGCCGCTGCCCGCGGGCCAGGGCGTGATCGTCTCCACTCAAGACCTGGTCGTCCCCGAAGGAGGGTCGAAGACCCTCATGGCCTCCCTGGCCATGCCTCCCACGACCCCGACGTATGTGGCCCTCGTGAGGCGTGAAGAGGACTCGGACATCCGGGTGAGCGCCGGGCAGCCGATGCTCTTCGACGCGACCAACTGGAGCGTCCCGCAGTTCGTCACCCTCAGCGCGGCCCAGGACGCGGATTATGAAATCGACCACGCCACGTTCTTCGTCACCATGGACCAGGGCTTTCCGGAGGGCGTGCCCGGCGTGGAGATCCACGCGCGCACCGAGGAGGATGAAGTCCAGGCGCTCCAGCTCTCCACCACGTCGTTCGACCTGGATGAGGGAATGGGCGGCACCTTCACCGTCCGCCTGACCTACGTGCCCACGTCTCCCGTGACGGTCACCGTGGCCCGGACTTCGGGGAGCGCGGACGTGACCGTCACCGGCGGCGCCTCCCTGACCTTCACGCCCGAGGACGGAACCGCGGCGAAGACCGTCACGGTGGCGACCGCGCGCGACACGGACAGCGAGGACGACGTGGCCTTGTTGACGGTGTCCTCTCCGGGACTCACCTCGCGGGTGGTCACCGTCATCGCCAGGGACGTGGCTGGCGTGCCCACCATCACCTCCGCACCCGTGACGCAGGCGACCGTGGGGAAGCCCTATACATATACAGTCACGGCGTTCGGGAAGCCCGAGCCGCTGCTGACGCTGGTGCAGGGGCCGCAAGGCATGACGCTGGACCCTGTCAGTGGACGTCTGTCCTGGACGCCCGCGACCGAAGCGACCGTGACCGTCTCCGTGCGCGCCAGCAATGGACCGCTTCCGGATGCAGTCCAGACGTTCCAGATCCAGGTCCGAGCGTCAGGAGTCCCCGACGCCGGCGCCGATGCGGGCAGTGTCGTGGACGCTGGCGCCCAGACGGATGCCGGGGCCAATACGGATGCGGGGACCGGAACGGACGGTGGCTCCGTCGCGGACGCGGGCACCCAGCAGGATGGCGGCACGGTGACGGGCCCCAAGGAGGATGAATCCGGCGGATGCAGTGCTGGCGCCACCGCGCTTCCGGGTGTCCTGGGCGGGTGGTTGCTCGCGGGTCTTCTGTGGAGGCCTCGCCGCGCCCGGCGGAGCTGAATCCAGAACTGGAAGGAAAAGACTGACGGACAGACGGGAAGGCACGCTAGCGTGCTCGATATGCGATCCATTGCCGCCTGGCTTGCCCTGGCATTGCTGACTGCCTTCCCCGTCTATTCCCAACCTGTCGAGACTGCTCGTGACCTTGAGATCATCGATAACTGGGTGATCTTCAGCGACAACGATGCCACCCGGATGGGATGGGTTCCGGACGGCTCTGGCCGCCTGTTCGTGACGACGATGAGGGGAAAGGTCCTCGTCGTGGTGAACGGGGTGTTGCAGCCCACCCCCTTCATCTCCGAGTCGTTCACCCAGGGGCACGATCAGCAAGGCCTCCTGGGCATGGCCTTCGATCCGGACTTCGCGAACAACCACTACGTCTATTTCTTCGCGGCGATGCCGGGCTACACGTTGCAGATCTTCCGGTACACCGACGTCGGTGGCGTCGGCGTGAATCGCACCGTCATCGTGGACGGGCTCCAGGCGGGAGTGCTCGACTACGACGGCGGCGGCATGACCTTCGGTCCGGATGGCATGCTGTACTTCGGGGTGGGAAATCTCCACGGCAGCCGGGGCGAAGATGTCTTGACGAGCGCGGCGGGAAAGATCCACCGCGTGCGCCCGGATGGCACCGTGCCTACCGACAACCCCTTCTACGATGGACCGGGCCCCAACGTGGACAGCATCTGGGCGCAGGGCTTCTGCAATCTCTACGGGTTGGTCTTCCAGCCGGGAACCGGCCGCCTGTGGGCCAATGCCTCAAGTCCGGAGAATCTTCAGATCTTCAGCGTGAGTCCGGGCGATCATGGAGGGTGGCCCCACTACAACTACAGGCGCCCCGCGGGCTACCTTTCGCCCGTTTATTCATACATCCCCGCCAACTTTGATGACTCTCCGCTCACGTCGACAGGTGCGGTGCGGCAGAACGGCGTTGCGACCTTCACGCTGCTGGGCGACTCCGTGGATTCCTATTGGTACCGCAAAGGGACGCGGATCCTGATTCGGGATGTGGAGGAGCCCAGCTTCAACGGTGATTTCTATGTCACGGGGCATCCGTCTCCGCAGTCATTTACCGTGGATCAGCCTGAGCCGGATGCGGTGAGCGGCGGTGGTCAGCTCAGGCGATGGCCCCAGGGCGAGTTCGTCATGGGAGGCATGTTCTATACAGGGACGCGCTTCCCCACGAGCTACTCCGGCAACTACTTGTACACGGACTTCCGCGGAATGCTTCATCGGATCCGGTTCGCGGCGGACGGCTCCATGGCCAATGAAGACGTCATCATGAACTATGAGACAGGCGGCGGCTTCGTCGACGTGAACGAGGGACCGGACGGGGCGCTGTACGTGCTGAGCTATTACGGCGGAATCAACCGGATCACTCCGGTGCCAGGAGGCCAGGCCTTGATCGTGTCGCCGTCGGACCTCGTCATCCCGGAGGGCGGAACCCAGACGGTCATGGTGTCCCTGGCGATGCCTCCCGCCGTGGACGTCTGGGTCAAGGTGGCAGTGCAGGGTGGCGATGGCGACCTCTCCGTGGTGGACGGCGCCTCGCTTCGGTTCACGATCGAGAACTGGAGCGTTCCCCAATTCGTGACGCTGGGCGCGGCGCAGGACGCGGATGCGGACGTCGAACATGCGTCCTTCACGTTCACGCCGACGCAGGACTTCCCCGTGGTCACCGTCCATGCCCGCACGGAAGAGGACGAAGTGCCGGAGGAGCCTGCCAATGACGGCGGCGTCGACGGCGGACCGGAAATGGATGCGGGAACCCTCGAGGATGCCGGGACTGTCGAAGACGCGGGAACCCTCGAGGATGCGGGAACTATCGAAGACGCGGGGGCCATCGAGGATGCAGGGACCGTGGAGGATGCGGGAACCCTGGTGGACGCCGGAGCAGTCGTGGACGCAGGCTCCGCGAAGGATGGCGGCACGATGCCCGTGCACATGGAGGATGAATCCGGCGGGTGCAGTGCCGGCGCCAGCGCGCTCCCAGGCGTCCTGGCCTGGTGGCTGCTCTCCGGGCTCGTGTGGAGGCCCCGCCGGTCCCGGCGGTAACCCTCCGCGCGCGGCACCTGGGCGTTCGGCCACAGGATGATTAGCGTTTCGCCACGGGGAGGTGGACGTGGCGAAACCGCGCCAGGCGGTCCGGAAGCAGACGCGCACGCCGCATGAGCGGCGGCATGACACCGCGCTGCTCATCATCGACGTCATCAACGACCTGGAGTTCCCGGGCGGGGAGAACGTCCTGCCCTGGGCGCTGCGCATGGTGGAGCGCCTGGGCCCCTTCGCCGAAAGGATGCGCAAGGCAGGCGTCCCGGTCATCTACGTCAACGACAACTTCGACCTGTGGCGCAGCAGCTTCACGGATGTCTACAAACACTGCACCCGGAAGGACAGACGGGGCCAGCGGGTCGCCCGCGCGCTCAAGCCCCGGCCGGACGATTACTTCATCCTCAAGCCCAAGCACTCGGCCTTCTTCGCCACGTCGCTGGTGCCCCTGCTGGAGCACCTGGGCACGAAGAAGCTGCTGCTCGCGGGCATCGCCACCAACCTGTGCGTCTTCTTCAGCGCCCACGACGCGCACATGCATGAGTACAAGATCACCGTGCTCAGCGACTGCTGCTGCGCGGAGAGCGACAAGGACCACGACCTGGCCCTGGATCAGCTCCAGCGCTTCCTGCGGGTACGCGTCTGCCGGGGGGACGAAGTACACCTGCAACCCCGCTCGCGCCGCCGCGCCACGCGAAAGCCCCCGCCAGAATGGAAGTGACGGGGGCCGCCTGACACGCGGACGGACGGCTCAGACGTCCTTGTCGTCGTCATCGTCGTCGTCGAGGATGTGGCACTTGCCGGCATCCTCGTCGAGCGCCTTGCCGATGAACTCCTTCACCAGGTCGTCGCCGTTGAAGACCAGGGACAAGGAGTTCTGCTCCCCGCCCACGTCCTCTTTCTTGTCCAGGACGAGCTTGCCGCCCAGCGCCGTCGCGTTCCCGTCGACGTGCGCGCCCGCGGGCACCCGCACCTCGCCGCCGATGGACACCACGTCGCCCTTCACCTTGGCACCGGGCTCCAGGATGACGCGGCCCCGGATGGCGGCCACGTCGTTGTCCACCACCGCGCCCTTCTTCACGATGACGTCGCCATCCACGGCGACCGCGTCCTTGATCTTCTCCCCGGGCTCGATGACCAGGTTCGTCCCCTGGACCGCCTTGCTCCCGTCCTTGACGTTGACGCAGATGGTCTTGGCGGGAGCCTTGGCCGGCTTCTTCGCCGGCTCCGCCGCCAGGGCAGGCAAGGCCAGCGAGCAGGCGAGCAACAGGGTGGGCAGGAACGGGCGGCGCATGGCGGGAACCTCCGGAACGCGGAAGGGGAGCGGCATGCCCTTGCTACGGACGGCCGCGTCCCCCATTGCATCCGGTGCCCTGCCTCAGCCGAGCACGCCCTTCGCCGCGTCGATGGCCTCATGAGTCCCCGCGAGCGCGAGGATGTCACCCGCGCGCAGCACCTCCTGCGCGGTGGGCACCAGCACGCCTGCTTCGCCCCGCCGGATGGCCAGCACCGTCGCCCCCGTCATGCCGCGCAGGTTGAGCTCCGCCAGGGTCCGGCCCACCGCCGCGCTGGACTCGCCGAGCGCCACCGACTCCGGTTCGCCAATGCCGGGCAGCATCTGACGCACGCCGTGCAGCACGTCCTGTGACGGCTCGTCCTCGTCGCCCTTGGCGTGGGACTGGGCCGCGAGCGCCTCCACGATGACCTGCGCGCCCGCTCGCATGTGTCCCTGCAGGTTCGTGGCGCTCTTCCAGAAGGCGAAGCCCATCACGCCCAGGGACACCAGCAGCACCACCGCGCCCGGCACGCCGGGAATGAACGGTTGGGTGATGGCCAGCACCGGCACGCCCACCATGAAGACGCTGGCCAACTGGAGCGCCACCACCAGCACCCGCCGAGGCGCCGCCGCCAGGTCCACCCTGCCGTTGGCGGCCGCCGGTAGCGCGCCCTCCGCCAGCACCACGCCCAGCCGCCGCCCCATCCGCACGATGCCCACGCAGAAGGGCAGGGCCAGCGCCGTGGACAGGCCGATGACGATCCACGGCGTCATCGTCTTGCCCCAGCCCATGCGCTCGTCGATGAACTCCGTCACCTGGGGCAGCAGCACCGACGTGCCAATGACGATGATGGTGATGAACGCCGCGTCCAGGAGCATCAGGAGCGCCATGCGCCGCACGCGCGCGCCCACCGTCTTCTGGCGCGGCGACGTGCGCAGGTTCTCCACCCAGCTGCCGTACAGCGACGCGAACGTCTGCAGCGGCGCCGGCAGCTTGCGGTCCACCCAGTTGGCGATGGGACCGGACGCGCGGATGAGCCATGGCGTCGTCAACGTGGTGATGGCGGACACGGCCACCGCCACCGGGTAGAGGAACGTGCCCGTGGCCTTCAGGGACAGGCCCAGGCCCGCGATGATGAAGGAGAACTCGCCAATCTGGGACAGGCTCAGGCCCGCCTGCACGGACGTGCGCGTACCGTTGCCCGTGAAGAACGCACCCAGCGACACGCTGAGGATCTTCCCCACGACGACCACACCGGTGAGCACCGCGATGGCCGCCCAGTGCTCGCGGATGAGCGCCGGGTCGATGAGCATGCCCACCGACACGAAGAACACCGCGCCGAACAGGTCTCGCACCGGCTGCACCAGGTGTTCAATCTCCTTGCCCTCGCCGGACTCCGCCACCAGCGAGCCCGCAAGGAACGCGCCCAGCGCCACCGAGTAGCCGAACGTCTGCGCCAGCAGCGCGCCCGCGAAGCAGATGCCCACGCTGCTGACGAGCGTCGTCTCCGGCCGCTGGAGCTTCGTGATGTAGCGCATCAACCGGGGCACGACGAACAAGCCAATGCCGACCAGCCCCACGAGGAACGCGGCCAGCTTGCCCACCGTCAGCGCCAGGTCCCAGGCGGACAGGCCCGAGCCGGTGGACACCGCGGTGAGCATGGCCATCAGCAGGATGCCGATGAGGTCTTCCACGATGAGGATGCCCACCACGATGCCGCGCAGCGCACCCCGGATGTTCTGCTCGTCGAACGCCTTGGCGATGATGGTGGTGCTGGAGATGGCGATGCAGCAGCCGGTGAAAAGGCTCTCCAGCATCGTCCAGCCGAAGGCGCGGCCAACGATGAAGCCCAGCCACACCATCACGCTGCACTGGATGACGGCGGTGAGCCCCGCGGTGGGCCCCACCTGGAACAGCCGCCGCAGGCTGAACTCCAGCCCCAGGGAGAACATCAGCAGGATGACGCCCATCTCCGACAGCGTCTGCACGATGCCCGGGTCCGCCACCAGCGGAATGGGGACGTGCGGTCCGATGATGAAGCCCGCGAGGATGTAGCCCAGCACCACCGGCTGGCGCAGGCGCTGGAAGAGGACCGTGGTGACCGCCGCGACACAAAGGACGGTGGCGAGGGCTTGGAGGAACGCGTGGGCGTCGTGCATGGGGGCGCCTCTGGAGGTGATGGGCTCGCGATGAGCGGCCCCGCCCGTGCTGCGCGGGGCCGGATCCACAGGAAGTTAGGGCGGAATCAGCTGCATCGCTCGAGGGCAATGGCCCCGGCGATGATGAGCACACACAGCAGTCCGCTCCACAACAGGCGCGCGCCCTGCCACTGATCGTGGGTGGAGCCGCCCTGCTGGGTCTGCTGCGACGGGGGTGAGGTGGGCTCGGGGGAAGGGGATGAAGACATGGAGGAAGGTCTCGCGCGGCCGCGAAGGGCGCACCGCGTGCTGGAAGGTTTGTGTCGTGGGAGCGGCCTGCCCGCCGGGTTCCCAGAGGACACACCGGGAGGCGGAAGCGGACGCGGGCCCGCGAACGAAAGAGGAGGCACGAAAGAAACCGCTCAGCCCTGGCCGGGCGGACCCTGCGCCGGGCAGTTCACCGTCCGGGGACGGTCCGCCAGCGGCGTGAGCCGGGAGGGCAGCGCCCGGGCAAGCAGGCCCTCGGCCAGCGCCAGCATCCGCGCGTCATGGCGCGCGAGGATCGCGCGCAGCGTGTCCGGCCGGGGCGTGAAGGGTGTCGGGGGGCGGAGGCCGGCGCCACCGCCATCCACCTGATCTCGCGAGCCCGCCCGCGGGGCGGCCACGTGCAAGCCATGCAGCAGCCCCGCTTCCTCCCACCCCAGCTTCGGGGTGGAAGGCGAGCGCGACACCCCATGCGTCCGGGACGCCGCGGCCTCCAGGTGGGCTCCGCGCGAGGACCTCGAGGGCAGCCCCATCATTCCCAGGAGCCCGGCCAGCACCGCCGCGCACACGGCCGCCGTCAGGGCGAACCTGCTCTCGCGGGGGGCTTCACGCCCGGTGTGGGGAAGGGCCGGCGTCATGGATGGGGGGGTTAAGCGTGTCGCACGGGATGCGACAGTCGGCCGACGACAGAAACGAGCCGACGGAAGGCCTTTATACGCAGCGGGGTCGTCACGCACCTCGGAAAATCGCGCCCTTGGCGACGAAACAGTCCGGTGGTGACGCGCCGGGATGATTTCAGCATCGCTCCAGATTGACGTTGCCACCCGTCAGGGGATATCCCCTTCCGGCGACCGAAAATGCGAACCATTCTCAACTTCAACGACGGATTGGGTGCTGCCCCGACGCTGCCGCAAGCTGTGACCGCGCGTGCGGATGCGGCGCGGAGCCCGGTGGGGCTCTTCCAGTCCGCGACCGCGACGGCGGAGGCGGGATGGGGTCGCTGGAGCGGGGCCCTGTTGACCGCGACCGTGGCGCACGTATTGGCGGTGGCGGTGGGCGTGATGATGGTGTCGACCCGCCCGCCGCCCGAACTCAAGAAGCCGGAGCCGGAGCTGGTGCTGATGGCCTACGCGCCGCCTCCGCCGCCGTTGGGGGGGGGCGCGCCGAAGCAGGCGGCCCCGGAGCCCGTGAAGCCGGTGGTGCAGAAGCCGCGCCCGAAGCGGCAGGAACTGGTGGTGCCCGCGAAGGTTCCTGAGCCGGTGAAGGAGCAGGAGCCGGTGGTGGAGCAGGTGGATACCCCGGCCGCGACGGAAGTCGCCGCGGTCGCGTCGCAGGCGCCCGCGGGGCCTGGCGT
>NZ_RAWQ01000120.1:0-32022 GCF_003668965.1 Corallococcus sp. AB030 | reverse complement strand
CCTTCGGACACACCGCGAACCCCGAGCCCCAACACGATGAGCGGATAGGTCACGGCGTTCGGGATGAGCCGGCGCAACACGTCGGTCACCACCGCAATCACCAGGGCCACTCCCAGAATCGTCCAAAGCGCGAGCTGAGCAGGTGTCATTCGGCACCTGCTCCCATGGGGAGCAGGCGACCCCCATCAAACAATGGAGGCCCCAAGCCCGTCAATTCCTGAACAAGGCCATCGCACCGTGGGGCCCCGCGTCATGCCGGCTTCAGTGGATGACGAGGCGGATCTTCTCGCTGCAGATGAAGTACTCGTCCCCGTCCTCGACCTTGCGGCGCTTGATGCGCTGCTTGTTGAACCAGGTCCCGTTCGAGGAGCCGAGGTCTTCGATGTAGAAGTCGCCGCCGTCGCGGGCGATGACGGCGTGCTCGCGCGACACCTTGCCGGAGTTGATGACGAAGTCGCAGTGCTTGCCACGGCCGATGACGTACCGGTCCTTGACGATCTTCTCTTCTTCGCCGGACTCCAGGACGAGGTAGAGCGAGGCGCCCTCCTCCTCGTCCGGCTCCTCCATCGGCTCTTCTTCGGCCTCCTCGGGAGGCTCGTCCTGCATGTCGTCGAGCGGCGGCTCCTCCTGCTCCGGCAGGGGATCCTCCTCGTCCTCGATCATGTCGTCCGCGGAGGGCGGGGGCGGCTCATTCTTGCCCTTGATGAGCCGCTCCAGCTCGGCGGCCGTCTCCAGGACGCGCTCGGCGACCTCGCGGCGCACCGGATCATTGTCCAGCCCGTTGGAGGACGGACGCTCCTCCACGTTGCGCGCGGCGGCGCGTGCGGGCGGCGGCGCGGGGGCCAGCACCGGTGGAGCGCCCTTGGCGGCGGCAGGGGGCGGCGCGGCGGCAGGACGCGCGGCCGGGGCGGGCGTGGCGGCTGGCACCGCCGCCACGACAGGCTCGCCCTTCGTCCTCACGTCGATGAAGCCGTTGAGACGCGCGAACATGAACAACGCCTGGTTGATGAGCGCGTCGCGATCCGAGCCCATCTGCTGGGCCATCTCTTCGTACGTCTCCCACAGGTGCTCGGCGATGCCGACCTTGCGTGCGGGACGGGAGTTCTGATCGATCATCGGTCTTGGCTCGGGAAATGCTGGACGTGGGGAACGATAGCAGAGCCGCTCGGGCGCGCCCAGTTACTGGAACGCCCGGAGATACGTGAGGTTGTCCAGGTTGTCGGTGATCGACTCCAGGGCCACCTGGAGCACGCCGTCCGCGGAGGGGTACGCGACGTAGGCGAGGCTGGCCCCCGCCACGTCCGTGGCCACCACGGAAGCAGGCAGGGTGTAGACCGCCAGGCCGCTCGACTGGCTGGTGTCCACGCCGAACACGTAGCGGCGGAAGCGCGGCAGCAGCGTCACCACGTAGCGGTCACCCGCCGCCAGCCGGCTCCCCGCGCCGATGGTCGGCGTCATCGTGAGCGACAACGGCGCGGGCACGTAGGTGGTGGGCGACTTGGGCGGCTCCAGGCCCAGGTCGAAGCCGTCCGGGTGGTAGTAGTAGTCCAGGAAGGTGGAGACCGTGTACGTCTCGTTGACGTTCAGCCGCTGCAGGTACGTGTCGCGGGTCTCCGCGCCGGCATAGAGCACGAAGGGCTTCACGTTCGGGCCCGCGCGCACGGTGAACAACGGATACGACGAACAGGGCTCCGCCGCGGCGACGACCGCGGGGTCGGACAGGTCCGGGAAGAGCCGCGTGAGGCCATTGCCCTGATCCTCCACGCGCAGGATGGGGATGACCGCGGCGCAGGCACCCGCGTTGTTCGCCAGGATGATGGAGTCGCCGGCGCTCACGCCGCGGGCCGTCGCCAGGGTCGTCTCGATGAGGAGCGGAGGATCCTCCTGGGTCAGGTCGCGTGAGAGGCCGACCAGTCCGGGCAGCACGCCCTGGAAGACGAAGCGGTACGTCCCGTTGGGCACCGAGCCGTTGCAGAGAAACGCGGTGACGTTGGTCGAATCCGTCGCCTGGGGGCAGCCGGGCTGGACCACGGTGATGCCCTGGAACTGGTCCGTGCGCGCCAGCTCGTTGTTGTCACGCAGCTCCGCGACCACCGACGAGTTCAGCGGCGTGTTGTTGGAGTTGCGGTCCAGGTTGAACGGGCGCCGCTCGTCCGCGCGGAACAGGGTGATCCGCCCGTCGGACGACGGCATGATGCCCAGGAGCGGGATGGCGGTGAGGTAGGCCACGCTGTCCGCCAGGAGCTCGCGAACCTCCAGGCCCGTGCGCAGCGTGAGGCCCGTGGGCAGCCCCGCGGACGGCCGCAGCGTCAGCATGGCCGCTCCGGTGATGTCGCGCGCGAGCACCGGCGTCGGGGACGGCTCCTCCACCGGCTTCGGCCCGTTGTCGAGCGCGATGACGCCCTCGCAGTCAGACGAGTTGCACGTCAGCTCATCCAGCACCACGAACACGAAGCGGCCCGCGGGCCAGGGCTCGACGCATGTCGTCGTCCCGTCTTCCGCGGTCTTCACATCCGTGCCCGGCGGGCAGTTCCCATCCCCGAGCTTGGGCTTCGGCACGCCGTAGCTGGGGTGCGTGGCCACCAGCCGCGCCGGGATGTCCACCAGGTCCGCGTAGTTGGGCACCGCGTAGGGCGCCGGACGCGGCCGCTTGTAGGGAATCTCCACGGAGGCCCCGTCCGCGACGACGCGCACGAGCCGGCTGGTGCCGGACACGTTGCGGATGGCGACCACCAGCGAGTCCACCCGGTCGGCCCGCGCGGGCAGCGTGAGCATGGACATCACCGTGTCCGCCGGCTTGAGGCAGAAGACGGGCAGCGCGGGAGGCAGCGTGGCCGCGTCGAAGCCCTCCGGGCCGGGCAGGTCCTGGCGCATCACCACCCCGCCGCCAAAGGGGCCGCAGAGCTGCTCGGCGGCCTCCGGGCGCGTCTGGAGCGCGTAGTACAGGACGCTCGGGGCGCCCTCCACCACCGGGGCGTGCGCGGCGAAGGCGGTGATGAGCTGGCCGGTCGCCAGGCGCGTCACCTCGTTGAGGCGCGCGCGGTCCGCGGCCACCACGGAGATGCCGCGGCCGCCGGAGCTGCGCGCGTAGATATACGGGCCGGACACGTCCTCGCCCTTGTCGTTGTAGCCCACGTCGCGGGTGAGCGAGTCGGGCCGCGCGATGACGGGGATGGCCAGGGGCTCCAACGGGTTGGGCGCGGGGATGAACTCACGCGGCGTTCGCGTCAGGTCCAGTACGCGCAGCTCATCCCGATCCTGGGAGGTGACGAAGACGAGCTGGTTGGAGAGCACCACGTCGTACGTACCGGACAGACCGGCGGCGCCCGCGGTGGAGGTGGTGTCGGAGCAGGCGAGCGCGAGGCTCGCGCCGCTCAGCAACAGGGCAGCAAGAAAGCCGCGCTTCAAGGTCAGTTCTCCTGGCACACGCTGGTGCCCTGGTTCGGATCGCGCTGCTGCTGGATGCCCAGCTTCGCCACCACCCGCGCGTCCTGGGGACGCGACAGGTCGGGGATGTCCACGATGGCCACCTGGCTGTCACCGAAGTTGGTCACGAACAGCCGCGCCGCGTTCGTCCCGGCGGGGTTGTCCACCGTCAGCCCGAAGGCCTGCGACGGGTTGCTGGTCTGGTTGAGTTCGTTGACGAGCGGCACCTGCGCCACGACCTGCCCGAGCGCCTCGTCGTAGAGGGACACCGCGCTGTCGCCGGTGCTCGTCACCGCGATGATGTGGGTGTCCGCGTTGGACGTGCCCGGAGTCCGCGAGATGATCTGCATGTCGCTCACGCCGTCGGGCATGGGCACCGCGGAGACCACCCGGAAGAAGGGCTGGGTGGCGGCGGTGCCCGGCACCGCGTCGTATTCGAAGTCGAGGGTGAGCAGCGTGTCCGGGCCGCGCGCCAGCATGTACAGCCGCTCGCGCACGAAGTTCGGACGCGCCGCCAGCTCCGCCGCCGTCACCGGACGGGGCACCACCCGCGCCGCGCGCGCCTCGCGGATGCGGTACTCCGACTGCAGCGAGGGCTCCAGGATGGTGCCGGGGTCGTTCTTGTCCACCAGCCGCAGCACGTAGTTGCCGGCCACGGTGCCGCTGATGCCGGCCACGAAGTTGCGGCCCGTCACGTAGAGGTAGCCCGCGCCCACCGTCACCGAATCCGAGCCGCCGTAGAGGTAGCCCTCGGGAGACAGCGAGATGAAGCCCAGCGAGTCCCGCGTGGGGTTGTCCAGCTTCAGCGTGGCCAGGTAGCTCTCGAAGTTGGTGCTGGACTTGGCGGGCGAGTCCGCCGCCTCCGAGTGCGTCACATACAGGTTGCCGCTCGCCTCATCCACCGTCACGCCGATGGGCGACGGAGCGCGGGGCAGGCCCGGCCGGCCCTCGTCGCTGAGGGACGCCGGGATGTCCTCGGTGAGCGACAGCGCGCCGTTGCGGCAGTCCACGCCGCCCTGCACGCAGGTGAGCACCGGAGCGCCGTTGGCCTCCAGGCTCACGTCCACCGCGTTCAGGTTGTTGCCCTCCGCACGCGAGGGCACGAACAGGCGTGGCAGACCCGTGGCCGGGTTCACCCACATGGCCAGCTCACCCGCGAAGCTGCGGATCTGCACGAGCGACTCGTCCGCGGAGGACAGGTCCTCGAAGGCGAGCGAGGCGTCCGGGGGCACGCTGCCCAGGTGGGGCACCATGACGGTCTGCCCGTCCACCTGCGTGCTCAGCGTGTCCAGGTTCAGTGCCACCACCGAACCGGAGTCGTAGCAGTTGTCGAAGTTGGCGTTCGCGACGAACAGATAGCCGTTGCTCGCGGATGGCCCGCCCGCCGCTGGAGGGCGCCAGAACGCCACCCCGCTGGGGTAGACAAAGCGGGTGGACGGAGGCGGGTTCGGTTCGGATTCAATCGAACACGCACCGAGGAGCAGCAGCGCGGGGGTCAGGAAGTAGAGGCGCATCAGAGGGGGGCGGAGTGTAGGAACGCGGCCCTGCGCCGGGCAACTGAATAGGGGGGCCACTATTCCCGGTCGCCTTCCCGCCGACATCCGCCCCCGTCCGGAAGGCGTGCGCCGCCCCCCTGGTGGGGGAACGGGCACGCTCCGGCGGTGAAGCGGCGGCCAGGCTCAGGCAGCGGCGGTCTCGGCCTGGATCTTGGAAAAGTCCGCCACCTGGTTGAACAGGGCGCCAATCTCCGTGAGGAACCGGATGCGGTTCTCCCGCAGGTCCTTGTCCTCGGCCATCACCATCACCTTGTCGAAGAAGGTGTCCACGGCGGGCTTCAGGCCGGTGATCTCCTTGAGCGCGCCGGCGAAGTCGTCCGCGCGCACGTGCGCGCCCACCTTGTCGCGCGCCTGGGTGAAGGCGGTGTGGAGGTTCTTCTCCGGCTCATCCGTGAAGCGCTGCGGGTTGGTCTGCCCGCCGGCCACGTCCTTGCCCTGCTTCTCCACGATGTTGACCACGCGCTTGAACGCCACCGCAAGCGGCTGGAAGTCCGAGTGGCCCACGAGCACGCTCAGGGCCTCCAGGCGCTTCTTCGCCGCGACGAGGTCATCGAAGCCCACGGCCAGCACCGCCTCCACAACGTCGGTGCGGTGCTGCTCGCCCCACAGCGCCTTGAGGCGGCCGCGGAAGAACTCCAGCACCTGCTCGCGCGGGGCCGCTTCACCCGGCTTGCGCTTCACGTTGGCCAGCTTGGGGGCCAGCAGGCGCAGCGCCTCGTCCACCGCGGCGGAGAGACTGAAGCGGTAGCCGCGCCCCAGCACGATGCGGATGATGGACAGGCACGCGCGGCGCAGCGCGAACGGATCCGCCGCGCCCGACGGAGCCTTGCCGATGGCGAAGATGCCGCACAGCGAGTCCAGGCGGTCCGCCAGGCCGATGAGCGCGCCCGCGTCCTGGGACGGCAGCGCGTCCTCGGCGCCGCGGGGCAGGTAGTGCTCGAAGATGGCCAGCGCCACCGCGTCGGGCTCGCCGCCTGCTCTCGCGTACTCGCGGCCCATCACGCCCTGGAGCTCCGGGAACTCGCCCACCATGCCGGTGACGAGGTCCGCCTTGGACAGCGTGGCGGCGCGCTCCACCGTGGCCACCTCCCCTGCCCTGCCCGTGGCCTGGGCCAGCCAGCCCGCCAGCGAGCGGAAGCGCTCCACCTTCTCCAGGTACGTGCCCAGCTGGCCCTGCCACACCACGCGGCCCAGCTTCTCCACGCGGTCGGCCAGCGGCGTGCGGCGGTCCTCGTCGAAGAAGAAGCGCCCGTCCGCGAGCCGCGCGCGCAGCACGCGTTCGTAGCCACGCAGGGACAGCTGCGCGTCGCGCACCGGCGTGTTGGACACGGCGATGAAGCGCGGCAGCAGCTTCCGCTGCCCGTCCAACAGAGAGAAGTAGCGCTGGTGGCTCTTCATCTCCTGCACCAGCACCTCCGACGGCAGGTCCAGGTGGCGCGCGTCGAAGCTGCCCACCACGGGGCTCGGCAGCTCCACCAGGTTCGTCACCTGGTCCACCAGGCCCTCGTCCTCCATGAGCTGCCCGCCTGCCGCCGTCGCCGCGGCGTGCAGCTTCTCCACGAGCGACGCGCGGCGCTTGCCGATGTCCGCCAGCACGTGCGCCTTCTCCAGCGCGGACTCGTAGTCCGCGGGCGCCTTCAGCGTGATGGGACCCGGCGCGAGGAAGCGGTGGCCGTAGGTCGCCCGTCCGCTCTTCACGTCGCCGAGCACCACCGCCAGCTCCATGTCGCCCAACAGCGCTACCAGCCACTGCACCGGGCGCGCGAAGGACGTGTCCACGTCACCCCAGCGCATGGACTTCTTGAAGTTGATGCCGTGCACCGCGGAGTTCAGCGCATCCTGGAGGATGGCGTCCGCTGGGCGTCCCTTCTCTTCCACGCGCGCGGACACGTACTCGCCCTTGGCCGTCGTCGTGCGGCCGAGCGCGTCCACGGACAGCTTGAGCCCTTCGGCGAACTTCTCCGCCGCCTTGGTGGGCTTGCCCTGCGCGTCGAAGGCGGCCTTGGCACTGGGCCCCAGGACTTCCTTCGTCACGTCCTCGCCCGAGTCCGCCACGTCGCGAACGAGGACGGCCAGCCGGCGCGGCGTTCCGAAGGTGCGCACATCACCGTGCTTCAAGCGCGCGTCGGCCATGCGCTCGGTGAGCACGCGCTTCAGGTCCTCCAGCGCGGGCACGATGAACGACGCCGGGATCTCCTCGGCACCGATTTCCAGGAGCAGGTCACGAGCCACGGGCCACCTCCGTCTTCTCCTTCTTCTCCACGGGCTTGTTGAGCTGCACCGTCTTCCAGTAGTCGCTGGCGGGCTTGCCCTCCAACACCGGCGGCTGCTCGCCCACCGTCCACGGCGTCTTCGTCAGCGGGAAGCCCAGCCGCTCGCGCATCTGCAGGTAGCCCTCCGCGCACAGGCGCGCGTTGTCACGCACGCGCTTGATGAAGCTGGCGCGCTCGGTGACGGAGATGGAGCCACGCGCATCCAGCAGGTTGAACGTGTGCGAGCACTTGAGCGCGAAGTCGTACGCGGGCAGCGGCAGGTGGCGCTCGATGAGCCGCTTGCACTCCTTCTCGTACGCGTCGAACAGCGTGAAGAGCATCTGCGGGTCGGACTCGTGGAGGGCGTACTTGCTCATCTCCACCTCGTTCGCGTGGAAGATCTCGCGGTACTTCACGCCCTTGACCCACTCGATGTCGAAGACGCTCTCCACGTTCTGGAGATACCTGGCCAGGCGTTCCAGCCCGTACGTCAGCTCCGCGGCCACGGGGCGGCAGTCGAAGCCGCCGCACTGCTGGAAGTAGGTGAACTGCGTCACCTCCTCGCCGTCGCACCACACCTCCCATCCCAGGCCCCAGGCGCCCAGCGTGGGCGACTCCCAGTCGTCCTCGACGAAGCGGATGTCGTGCTCCAGCGGGTCCAGGCCGATCTTCCGCAGCGACTCCAGGTACAGCTCCTGGACGTTCTTGGGCGCGGGCTTGAGGATGACCTGGAACTGGTGGTGCTGGAACAGGCGGTTCGGGTTCTCACCGAAGCGGCCGTCGGCGGGGCGCCGCGAGGGCTGCACGTAGGCGACGTTCCACGGCTCGGGACCGAGCGCGCGCAGGAACGTGTAGGGGGCCATCGTGCCCGCGCCGACTTCCGTGTCGTACGACTGGGTGACGATGCATCCCTTGTCGGCCCAGTGCTTCTGGAGCGTGAGGATGAGGTCCTGGAAATACATGTTGGCGAGTCCTTCTCGCAGTGCGTCGAAGGCGAAGGCGGAACGCGGCGGACCCTAGTGAGGGGGTCCAGGAGCGTCAAGGACGGCGGTCAGTCCGAGTAGGCCGGGAGGTCGGCCAGTCGAATCTGCAGCTTCGTCACTTCTCCGGGGCGAATGGGAGCGGACAACAGCTTGCTCGTACCGCCGGGGTCCTGCGGGTCCACCACGCGCAAACGGTACGTCCCGATGGGCAGGGGGAATTTGATCAGCGGGGACGTGCCCAGCTGCGTGGCGCCGTCGAACACCGCCGCGTTCTTCGGCACCGTGTAGAGCGTCAGCCAGCCCAGGCCCGCCTTCGCCGCGCCCTTCGAGGTGGTCGTGTCGAGCACCTCCGGGTTCTCCACCTGCGTGACGGTGGTGACGGGCTCCGGGGGCCGCTCCGAGGGCTCGGGCTTCGCGGGGCGCGGCTCCACCTTCGCCACCGCGGGCGCTTCCGTCGTGGCGGCAGGCTTCGTCTTGCGTCCCCCCTTGCCGGCGGGGGCCTTCTTCGTGTCGACGGGCGTCGCGTCCACCACCGGTTCGGGCGTGGGCGGCGGCGCCACCACCGGCTCGGGCTCGGGCTCGGGGGTGGTCTTCTGGACGAAGCCCGGCGGAGGACCGGAGGGCTTCGGCGGCCACTGTCCGTTCGCGGCGGGGTCCACGGGCGGTGGCGGATCCATCTCCGCCTTCACCCACTGCTTCGCGGAGTCGAACGCCGGCATGAACATGCGGCGCACGGGTTCGAGCGTCGCCAGCCAGACCACGCCCCCCAGGATGAGGAGCAGGAACAACCGCATGCCCCAGCCGGAGCCCTCGCGAGCGGGCGGGGCCACGGGGGGCGCTTCAACGGACTCCTCTTCCTCCACCTGGCGTGAGGGCCGCGTGGTGCCGCGCACCGGACGGGCCTTGAAGCGCTGGGTCTGGAGCTCGCTGGGCGGATCCATCAGCCCGTCGGACTCGGCCGCGTCGCGAGCCTCGGTGGGCTCGGGGCGCGCGCTGGGACGAGCCCGCGAGGGCCGCACGGCGTCAGCGGGAGGACGGATGACCCGGGGAACGGGCGTCCCATCCGAGCCCGAGGGCCGCTGCGCTCGCGGCGTCACGGTGGGAGTGTTGACGCGAGAGGCGCGGGCCTCCACGGCCTCATTGGCGGGACGCGGGGTGGCGCGGGGCGCGGGCGCCGCGGACTCGGTCGCGGTGCGGCGGACGGGCGTGGGCTTGAAGGACGCCGCGACGTCCGCGGCTGGAGCCTCCGCGTGCGGAGACTGCACCTGCGCGGTGGCCGCGGCGGAGGACTGTTCACCGCCCTCCTCCACCTGGAGCGCACCGGCGGCCTCGCTGACGCGGGCGTCCTCGGCGCGGCTGGCCAGCTCCAGGAGCGTGCGCGTCTTCTGGCGCTTCTCCTCGAAGAGCTCGCCCATGACGGCGGTCATCTGGTCTTCGTCGAACAGCTCGGAGCCCAGCGTGGCCTCGATGGCGCGCCCCATCTCCCGGCAGGTTCCGAAGCGCTGGGTGGCATCGCGCGACAGCGCCTTGAGCACCACTGCTTCCAGGGCCTCCGGCACGGCCGCGTTGAGCGAGCGCGGCGCGGGAATGTCCCCGTCCACGATCTGCATCATCACGGCGGCTTCGCCGGGCGCGTTGAACAGGCGCTGGCCGGCCAGCAGCTCATGGAGCATCACGCCCGTGGAGAACTGGTCGCTGCGGCCATCCAGGTCCTTGTTGCGAACCTGCTCCGGGGACATGTACCCGCTGGTCCCCTTCACGGTGCCCACCTGCGTGCGGCCCAGCTTGCCGCGCGCCTTGGCGATGCCGAAGTCGATCACCTTCACGACGCCGTCGTAGGTGAGCATCACGTTCTTCGGGGACACGTCGCGGTGCACCACCGCCACGGGGCGGCCCGACGGATCCATGAAGTGGTGGGCGTAGTGCAGGCCCAGGCACGTGTCGCGAATCACGCGCGCGCTGAAGCCCAGCGGCAGCGCGTACTTGCGCCGCTCCGCCATCTTCACCACCTGCTCCAGGTTCTGGCCGGGCAGGAACTCCATGGCGAGGTACAGCTCGCCGTCCTCCTCACCCAGGTCGAACACCTGTCCGATGTTCGCGTGCGAGAAGGCCGCGGTGATGCGCGCCTCGTCGAGGAACATCTTGACGAACTGGTCGTCCTTCTTGATGTCGGGGAGGATCTGCTTCACCGCCACGAACTTGCGGAAGCCACCGGGGCCGGAGGTGTACGCGAGGAACAACTCCGCCATCCCGCCCATCGAGAGGCGGGTGAGGATCTCGTACTTTCCGATGCGCCGCCCCCGGTCGGGATCGTCTCCGGCGACTCCCTGCGTGCTCATGGCAGGGCGGATGTTACCCGCCATGCCCTCCCAGGTCGATGACCGTCTTTACAGACGGCCCCCACCCCGGCCTCCGGAGCCCGGTGAAAGCGGATTAGGCGCCGAACCGCCGTCGCCGCACGTCGAGCATCCAGCCTTCGAGCGCGGCCACGGCCGACGGTTGTGGCTCCAGAGGCAACACGGAGGCCGCGTCCGCCGCGTCGAGCACCGCGAAGGCGCGCGTCACCTCCCGCTGCCACTGCTCGCTGAGCGCGTCGGTCAGCTCGATGCGCTCACCGCTCCGCTTGCGCTCCACCAGCGTGCGGGCTTCACCAAAGCCATACGGTTCCAGCAGGACGGTGACGTCCGTCTCCACTTCGCCCGTGCGCAGCGCATGCGTTCCGGTGAGCGTGGTGCGCAGCACGTACAGCAACTTCTTCACGGAGCGGAATCCGCTCTTCTCCCATTCGCGGAACTGCCCCTGCGCGAAGCCGCGGTAGTGCCGGTGGATGCGCCGCGACAGCACGGCCCGCACCAGGGGCCGCAGCGCCTCCAGCTCCTCCGGCAGGGCCCGCACGGTGATGGCCCCCAGCACGCGCTCGATGTAGTTGCCGTTGCCCTGGAGGATGCCCAGCAGCACGGGCTGCAGCTCGTTGGACGAGTAGTCCACCTCCACGCCCTCCAGCACCTCCAGCCGCTCCGCCGGCACGTGCCGGGGCTGGAGGCCGAGGAGCGCGGCGGTGGGCGCGATGTGGATGGCCTTGAGGTCCAGGTCGCTGTCATGCGACGGGAAACCGTACGCATGCGCGCCAGACAGCGAGATGACCAGGTGCTCGCGCAGGAGGGACTCCGCGTCCAGCACGCGGTCCGCCATGCGCTCCTGATGTTCCGTCACCCTGCCCTTCATTCCGTCCCTCCTTCCAGCGCCGGAGCCTCCGGCGCGTCACGGCCCAGCGGTCCAGGCGCCTTCAAGACCCAGCGCCGAGCCACCTCGTCCCCCACGCGGCGCAGCAACTGGTCCGCGCGGGCGTAGTCCGGATGCTCCGGCAGCTGGCTCTCGCGGTGCGCGGCCTCCAACGCCGGAGCCATCGCCTCGGCGTCGCGCAGCACGTCCTCCAGGGGCACCTGTCCCCCCTTGATGTCGAGCAGCCGCGCCTTCAACGCCCCCGTCGCCTCGAACGTGGGCACACCGTCGCGCAGCCAGCCCGTCGCCAGCGCCACCAGCCGCAGCAGGTTGTACGCGTTCTTCGGCCGCAGCTCCCGAGCGGACGGAGGACGCTGGCCTCCGCCGCGCGCGTACGCCGTGAGCGCCGCGAAGTCGTTCGACGCGAGCAGCCCCTGGTCCCAGAGCGAGCGGTAGAGCTGCTTGACGTAAGTCTTCGCGGCGAGCACCGCGTCCTCGGGCGTGGGCGAGGCACGGGGAGACACGGCGGCCAGGCGACGGGCCACCTCGTCCAGGTCCGGCGTGGGCTCCTCGCACAGCCACGCGAGGAGCAGGTCGCGGTGCTCGGCCAGCCGCTGGCTGCGGGTGAGCTTGTCGAGCTGGCTCATGGCGTAGCGCCCGAAGCTGCCGAAGATGGCCTTGGAGACGAACGCCTCGCGCGCCTCCAGCACCCACGTGCCCAGTTCGTCCACCGCCGTCGCGCCAGGGACGAAGAGGGTCTCCAGCGTGTTCGGATCCGCGCGCAGCGCCTGCTCCACCGTCTTGCGGACCTCCCAGTACGTGGTGCTGCCATCCGCGCTCACCAGGTCCTGCGGTGGCTGCCCCAGGCCCAGCGTCCACGGAAGCGGCAGCGCGAACACACCGCGCACGTCCACGTCGGAGCGCTCATCCGCGAGCCCCCAGGCGTGACTGCCCACGCGCGTCTCCAGCACCACGCATGGTCGCAGCGCGCTCCAGGCCGCCTCGCGCCGCTGGGCGAACTGCACCTGTCCCGTGCGCCGGGGCACCAGCTCGTCGCGCGCGAACCACACCTCGCCCACGCCGACGATCTGCACGTCGAAGCCGCCGTCATGCGCGCGCACCACGCGGCCCACCACGCCCTGGGGGATACGGCGTCCCCCGGACGCCACGCGCTCCACGCGGGTCGTGACCTCGGTGCCATGCGGCAGGGGCACCGACAGCCGGTCAATCTGCTCCAGTCCCCGGACGCGAGCCGGGGCGGAGGAAGAAGCCTCACGGGTGTCGCTCATCGATCCCTCCTGGATGGGATGGTGGGCCACGCAGGACGCAGCGAAGCACGCGAGCCTGACCCGGAACGGCGCTTCCCGTCAGCGCGCGATGCGTCGCGCGGCGGGTAGAGCGGGCAGAAGCCCCTCCACTTCGGATGCAAGGGGGAGCGCCGCCACCGCGCCCAGCTTCGTCACCACCCGGGCCCCCACGCCCGCCGCGAAGGACATCAGCGCGACCAGCTCCTCGCGTGTCGCGCCCTCCAGCGAGCTCGCGTCGCCGTACCAACGCACCAGGCCGCTCAACATGGCGGACACAAAGCCATCCCCTGCGCCCGTTGTGTCCACCACCGTCACCTGGGGCGCGGGCACTGAGAGGACCTCGCCCCGCCAGAGGAACACCGCGCCGCGAGGTCCCAGCGTCACCACGGGCAGCCGCACGCCCCGCGCGGCCAGGACGTGCAGGGCCGCCTCGGGCGAGTGCTCGCCTGTCGCGAAGTGGATCTCCTCCTCGGACAGCTTCACCACCGTGCACAAAGGCAGCATGCGTCCCAGGAGCGCCTGCAGTTCCTCGGGCTGCGTCCACATGTGCAGCCGCAGGTTCGGATCACAGCTCACCAGCATCCCGGCCTCACGGGCCAGGGTGAGCATGCGCACCATGGCCTCGCGTGCCTCCGGCAGGAGCAGGGAGTTGGAGCCGCAGTGCAGCACCTTCGCGCGTCGCACGAAGTCGCCGTCCACGTCGGAGTCGTCCAGCAGGAACTCCGCTGACCGCGTCCGGAAGTACGTGAAGCTGCGCTCGCCATGCGCGTCCAGCGAGACGAACAACAGGCCCGTGCGAGCGTGGTCCACCTGTCGCAGGCGGCTCACGTCCACGCCGTCCGCCGCCAACCGGTCGCGCAGGAAGTGGCCGAACTCGTCGGAGCCCACCACGCCCACCATCGCCGAGCGCAGGCCCAACCGCGCGAGCCCCACGGAGACGTTGGCCGGTGAGCCTCCCGGCGATGGCTTCCAAGCCTCCACGTCCCGCACGCGCGTGGCGCCGCCGGCCACGGGAAGGAAGTCCACCAGCGTTTCGCCGACACACACCACGTCCAGCGGCCCGGCCTCGTGCATGACAGCTCCCCCTGGGGACCGCGTGCTACCCGTCAGTCCAGGCCCACCTGCGCCATGAAGTCCACGCTCTTGAGCTTGCGGCCCACGTGGTGCGCGATGAAGACGTTGAGCAGGCCACGAGCCCGCGCACGGAGGTCCGCGGGCAGCGGCGTGCGTTGACCCTCCTGGAGCGAGCGCAGGCCGGCCAGCAGCGCCACCGGCACCGGCACCGAGTCACGCGCGCGTCCGCCACACGGCTCGCACACCGCGCCACCGTGGCCTTGGTCGAACCGGGGCCGCTCGCCGGGCTGACCGCCACACAGCGAGCAGGAGTCGAAGCGCGGCATCAACCCCGCCTGCGCCAGCGCTGCCAGCTCGAACGCGAGCAACGACGTGGGCCCGGCCTCCTTCGCGTCCAACCGGTGCATGTAGCCCTCCACCAGCTCGAACAGCTCCGGGTGCGGTTCGTGTTCGCGCGTGAGCTCGCGGCACAGTTCCACCGCGTACAGCGCCCGGGCGATGAGCGACAGGTCCTCGCGCGCGGCGTAGAAGCCCGTGACGATGTCCGCCGAATCGATGCGCACCGTGCTGCCGCGCGTCTCCACCAGTTGCACGCGCAGCCGCATGAACGGCTCCAGCGCTCCCGCGAACCGGCGCTTGCTCTTGCGCGCGCCCGCGGCGAACGCGGTCAGCTTGCCGTGCTCGCGCGTGAGCAGCGTCACCAGCCGGTCGGACTCACCGTAGTCCACCGTGGACAGCACGAACGCGTCGTCGGCGTACCGCTCCATGATCCCTCGTCAACGCGCGGCGGGAGGCGGAAGCTTCCCGGACAGCACCAGGAACAGCCCCGCGCCCAGGAGCACGACCGCCAGGAGGATGGCCAGGATGACGTACGCCCGCTTGCGGCGCGCCTTCTCGAGCTGCGCCGGAGAAGGCGCGGGCACCGCCCGGTCCACCTCCTCGTAGCGCAGCGCCGCTTCCTCCGGCGACAGGCCGATGACCTGCGCGTACGCGCGGATGTAGTTCAGCACGAACACGCGCTCGGGCAGCCGCTCCACCTGCCCCGCCTCCAGCGCCGCGACGAGGCTGGGGGGAATCTTCGTCTCCCGGGAGACGTCCTCGCGCGACATGCCGCGAAGCTCGCGCTGCTGGCTGAGGTATTTGCCGAAGTCGACGTGGTCCACGGTCTTTCGGGGCCCCCGCGGCTAGAGGTGGTCCAGCAGTGAGCGGCAATCGTCCTTGAGCACCTGCTCGTTGGACTGGGCCTTGGCCTCGCAGCCCGCGAACGCCTTCTTCGCCTCCTCCACCCGCCCGAGCTTCGCCTGGCACACGCCTTCGCGCTGGTAGGCCTCCGCCACTTCGGGGCACTTCTCACGGTAGTGGGCGAACTGCCGGCACGCCTCCTCCGTCTTGCCCGTCTCGTCGTAGATGATGCCCAGGTTCTTGTAGCCCAGGCAGAAGTCCGGGTTGGTGGTGATGGCGGCCTTGATGTTCTGCACCGCGTTCGCCGTGTCGCCCTTCTTGTAGAGCGCCCAACCCAGGTTCCCCTGCGCGGAGTAGCCGTGGCGGTACTGCATGTCGTTGAGCGACTCTTCGTACAGCTTGATGGCGTCGTCGTAGCGGCCCTGATCCAGGCGCAGGTTGCCCAGGTTGGTGCGCGCGTCGGAGAAGGACGGCCGCAGCGTCAGCGCCTTCTCGTAGTGGGCCGAAGCCTCGTCGAGCCGCCGGAAGGACAGGTGCAGCAGCAGGCCCACCGCGTTGTGGGCCTCCGGGTTGCCCGGGTTCAGCTCCAGCGCCTTCTGGTACTCCGCGAGCGCGTCCTGCACATGGCCGTGCTGCTGCGCCTGCACGCCCAGGTCGTAGTGGATCTCCGAGCCCTGGCGCTCCTTCTCCGTGGGGACGTGCGCACAGCCCGCCGACGCGAGCGCGAACGCTAGGAAGCAGGAGGAAGTGATGCGGAACATGGGTGCCAATCCAGGGTGGGGGTTCAGAACGCGGCCAGGAAGCGGCCCAGGGTGGTGGCGACGTTGCGCTTCTCTTCGGCGCGGGCCTTCACGGCGGGCACGAGCGTGGGCTCCCGGAAGAACACGGGCAGCGTCTTCAGCCACTCGTCCTGCTGCGCGGGGGCCGCGGCACGCCAGTTCGCGTTGTCCATCATGAAGCCCAGCGACTCCACGAACGCGAGCGCGTCGTCCTCGTCCTCCCGCAGCTCATCCGCGGACTGGATGCGCCGGCCGGACACGTACACCGCGCAGTCCCCCGCCTCCACGAGGTACAGGTACACGAAGACGCCCGCGCCCTGCCCGCCGCGCAGCCCCACCACGAAGGCCTGCGCGGGTCCGGCCTGCTTGCCGGGAATGGCCACGTGCGGCGTGTTGAGGGCCAGGTGCAGCGCCAGCACCTGGTCGCGGTTGGCGGGAAGGCCCCGGTAGCGCTCGTCGATGGTGAACACCGTCGTCTCCCTTCCCGCGCACCCTAACGGGTGGTGAGCGTGAACTCCTCGGTCGCGTCCTGCACGTCCGCAGCCGTCTTCTGGAAGCGGATGAGGGGCGTGTCAATCATCACGTTGCCGC
Organism: Corallococcus sp. AB030; assembly: GCF_003668965.1. Lineage (NCBI taxonomy): Bacteria > Pseudomonadati > Myxococcota > Myxococcia > Myxococcales > Myxococcaceae > Corallococcus > Corallococcus sp. AB030. The sequence continues at coordinate 15,650 of NZ_RAWQ01000120.1, read as the reverse complement.
CGCCCTCGTTCCCCTCGCCGATGATCACCTTGAAGACGTTCCCGGGCGACGTGCTGCGGCGGCTGCCCCCAGCCTGCTTGCGGGCAATCAGCGTCACCGCGTTCGCGCCGGGACGCAACTGGCTGGTGATGTCCACCACCACCTGGTCCTCGTTGTTGCGCAAACGGCGCAGCCAGCGCGAGTTCACGTACACGTCGATGTCGAAGTCCGTCATGCCCGGCGTCGTCTGCTCCGTCACCAGCCAGTAGCGCTGGGTGATGCGCCCCGGTGAGGCCGAGGGAGCAGCGGGTGCGGCCGACGCGGGGGCCTGCGCGACGACGCCCGCGTCCGGAGGAGCGGCGGCCGGAGGCGTGGCGGTGGAAGGCGTCGCGGGCGTGGGCGTCACGGTCGTCACGCGGGCGGCGTACCCCGGCGCGTCGATGTAGATGTTCCCTTCCGCGTCGATGCGGACGGTGGCTTTCTCGAAGCGCGTGTTCGTCACCCCGTCGATCTTCACGCCGTTCAGGAAGACCGAACCGGCCAGGGCCAGCATGGGGACGAGCGAGGCCACGACGGTGATGGCAATACGGGCGGAAGGACGGGGCATGGGGGCATTCCTCCTGGGAATCCTCAACAGTCCCGGGAGCTTGCGAACGACTTAGCGCACCCAGGGGAGCGGAACAAGGCGGCGACGACCCTCCTTGGAGCGCTTCGCCGCGCCGAACATTCACCCGGGGGCCCGTCTTCCAGTCCAGCCGCGAAGACCGTCAGGGCGCCGCGGTCGGAGTCTCGTCAGGCGCCGGTGGCGGCAGCTCGCGCTGCGCGAGCGCCCAGTCCCCGCCCAGGCCATGGCCCTCGCGGAAGCGGCGGAAGTCGCGGCGCACGGCCCGGGGGTAGCGGCGGAACTTCTCCAGCTCTCCGGCCTTCATGGCATCCCGGATGCGCGTGGGGCCCGCGTTGTAGGCCATCAGCGCCAGGTCCAGGTCTCCGCCGAAGCGGCCCTGCAGGTTGCGCAGGTAGCGGATGCCCAGGCGCACGCAGACGGCGGGATCGGCGACCACCTCCTCGCGCGACAGCCTCAGGCCTTCCTTCTCCGCCAGGAAGTGCAGCGTGCTGGGCTTGATCTGCATCAGGCCCCGAGCGCCCTTCTCGGAGACGGACTCCTCCTCGAAGTCGGACTCCACGTCGATGAGGGCCAGCACCAGCAGCGGATCATACCCCGTGCGGCGCGACTCCTCGTCGATGGCCTGCCCCAGCCGCCGGCGCAGCGTGAGCCCCAGGTCCGGGGCGCGCTTGGCCAGCACGGCGTCGATGAGGGCCGCCTCCTCGGAGACGGCCTCCTGCGCCACCATCTCGGGGACCACGGGTTGGGAGGTGGGCTCCTCCAGGAGGGGCACCACCCGAGCGGACACCACGAGCGCCACGCCCGCGAGCAGCGGGAGCCGGGAGCACCCGCTGCTCAGGGCATGCAGCCCCGCGAAGAACCGCGTTCCCAACGACCTGCCGCCCGAGGCGGCGGGTCCACTCACTTGCGGTGCTCCAGGGCCTGGATGCGTTCGTTCAGACGCTCCAGGCGGGCACCGAATGCCTGCAACTCCTCGCGGCGCGGCAGCTTCAGGAGGGTCAGGGCCGTGCGGACCCGCTCCTCCACGTTGTGCTCCAGGTCCTTACGGTGCCCCGTCAGCCGGTCCGCGAACTCACGGGCCTGGCGCTTCACCTCGTCCTGGCTCCAGCCCGCGACGGACGCCACGCGCTGCACGGCGCGGGAAGCCTCCTCCTCCGCCGTGTTCACCGCCAGGAGCGCCTGGCTCCAGATCCGTTCGAATGCCTCCGCCACGGAGGTCTTCTCTCGGGGGGCCTCGGTGTTGGTGTCCATGAAGTCTCTCCGGGAGTTACCCCGGGCTCCTTCCGCGGAAGGAACCCTGGGCATTCAAAGGGGTTTGCGACCTAAGCACACCCCATGGGTGATGAAAACGCTGCTCAGGCCCGCGGAGAAGACGCCGCGCCGCCCGAATTCTTGGTCGTCCGGTGGGCACGACGGGTGGGCTTCAGGAGCACATCCAGCTTCTTCGACAGGCGGCTCAGCTCTCGGGTGATCTGCTCCACCTGGGACTGGCTGGCAACTCCCACCGCCTCCACGACCTTCGTCTGGAGCCCGTCCAGCCGCTTGCGCAGCTCCCCGCTCGCGGCGTCCACCTTCTTGCTCAACTCCTGCACGCGAGGGTCGGCGCGCAGCTCACCAGCCTGGACCTTCGTCCACAGGGTCTGGACCTCCTTCGCCGCCACCTGGCCCCGCGTCTCCAGCGCACGGAAGGCCTTGTTCGCCTCCCCTTCCAGGCCCTGGAACCGCTTCTGCGCCTCGGAGAATCGCCCCTTCAGGTAGGCCTCCACGTTCTGCGTCACGCCCGTCTTCTCGTCAGCCTTCGCACTCGTCGTCGCCATGTCGCGCTCCCCCCCGGGTGTTCCGGGTCTCACAACGTGATGCGTCAAAATAACGCACCGCGACATACTGTCAAGCGAACAGGCAGTGGAGTGTGCAAAACGAGAAAGCCGCCGCCCCGGTATGACACCAGGACGGCGGCTGACTCACGAAGCGTCAGGGACGCTTCTTACGGAAGCACTAGGCGACGTCAGTGGACCGGGTGTCCGGCCGCGACGGCGGAGGAGCCAGCGGGCCGGTGTCGCCGTGGGTGGCGGCCAGGGCGGCCTCCATCTCGTTGACCTCGTCCGTGGGGCTCTCCACCTCGATGTCGAGGTGCTTGTAGTTCGGCAGGCCCGTGCCGGCGGGGATGAGCCGGCCCATGATGACGTTCTCCTTGAGGCCGCGCAGGTAGTCCACCTTGCCGTTGATGGCGGCCTCGGTGAGCACCTTCGTGGTCTCCTGGAACGACGCCGAGGAGATGAACGACTCGGTGGAGAGCGACGCCTTGGTGATGCCGAGCAGCAGGGGCTCGCCCACGGCCGGGCGCTTCCCTTCGGACATGACCTTCTCGTTCTCCTCCTCGAACACCCACTTCTCGACCTGCTCGTCGACCAGGAAGTTGGTGTCGCCCACGTCCGTGACGCGCACCCGGCGCAGCATCTGCCGGACGATCGTCTCGATGTGCTTGTCGTTGATCTTCACGCCCTGCAGTCGGTAGACCTCCTGCACTTCGTCCACCAGGTAGCGCGCGAGTTCCTTCTCGCCCAGCACCTTGAGGATGTCGTGCGGGTTGGCCGCGCCGTCCATCATCGCCTCGCCGGCCTTCACGCGGTCGCCGGAGTGGACGTTGATGCTCTTGCCCTTGGAGATCAGGTACTCCTTGGCCAGGTCCGCGCGCTGCTCGCCGCCCACCTCGGGGGTGATGATGAGCTTGCGCTTGCCCTTGGTGTCCTTGCCGAAGGACACCACGCCGTCGATCTCCGCGATCGCCGCCGCATCCTTGGGCTTGCGCGCCTCGAAGAGCTCGGCCACGCGGGGCAGACCGCCCGTGATGTCCTTGGTCTTCGTGGTCTCACGCGGCACCTTGGCGATGACCTCGCCCGCGGAGATCTCATCCTGGTCGTTGACCGTGATGATCGCGCCCTGAGGCAGGAAGTAGCTCGCCTGGTTCTTGGAGGACGGCAGGTCCTTCACGTTGCCGGCCGCGTCGCGGATGGTGACGCGCGGACGCGCCTCCGGGTCCTTGGACTCGATGACCGTCTTGCGCGACAGGCCCGTCACCTCGTCGAGCGTCTCGGACATCGTCACGCCTTCGATGATGTCCTCGTAGCGCACGACACCGCCCACTTCCGTGAGCAGCGGGATGGCGAACGGGTCCCACTCGGCCACCAGCACGCCCGGCTCCAGCTTCTGGCCTTCCTTCACCAGGATGCGGGCGCCGTAGATGATCTGGTAGCGCTCGCGCTCGCGGCCCGACTCGTCGACGACGACGATCTCGCCGTTGCGGTTCATGGCCACCAGCGTGCCGTCCGCCTTCTGCACCGTGTTCAGGCCCGCGAACTTCACGGAGCCCGCGTAACGGTTCTCAAGGCTGGACTGCTCCGCGCGACGGGTCGCCGCACCACCGATGTGGAAGGTGCGCATCGTGAGCTGCGTACCCGGCTCACCGATGGACTGCGCCGCGATGACGCCCACGGCCTCGCCCACGGACACCTTGCGGCCACGCGCCAGGTCACGGCCGTAGCACTCCACGCAGATGCCGCGCTTGGCCTGGCACGTGAGCACCGAGCGGATCTTCACCTTGTCCAGACCGCTGTTCTCGATGCGGCGGACGCGCTCCTCGTCGATCTCCTCGTTGGCGCGCACCAGCACCTCGCCCGTCACCGGGTCGAGGATGTCGTCCAGGGCCACGCGGCCCAGGATGCGCTCACCCAGCGGCTCGATGATCTCGCCGCCCTCGACCAGGGCGCCGATGAACAGACCGTCCATGGTGCCGCAGTCGTACTCGTTGATGATGGCGTCCTGCGCCACGTCCACGAGACGGCGGGTGAGGTAACCGGAGTTGGCCGTCTTGAGCGCCGTGTCCGCCAGACCCTTACGGGCGCCGTGCGTGGAGATGAAGTACTGGAGCACGGAGAGGCCTTCACGGAAGTTGGCCGTGATGGGCGTCTCGATGATTTCGCCGGAGGGCTTCGCCATCAGGCCGCGCATACCCGCCAGCTGGCGGATCTGCTGGGCGCTGCCGCGGGCGCCGGAGTCGGCCATGATGTAGATGGGGTTGAACGACGGCTGCTTGCGCGTGATGCGCTTGCCGTCCACGTCCCCGGAAGCCTCGTCCTGGGAGATCTGCTGCATCATCTCCTGGGCGACCTTCTCGGTGATCTCCGCCCAGATATCGATGACCTTGTTGTAGCGCTCACCGTCGGTGATGAGGCCTTCCAGGTACTGGTTCTCGATCTCAGCCACTTCCTTGCGCGCGTAGTCCAGGAACTCCTGCTTCTTCGCAGGGATGATCATGTCCTTGAGCGCGATGGAGATACCGGCGCGGGTCGCGTGGAAGTAGCCCGCGCTGCGGATGCGGTCCGCCAGCAGCACCGTCTCCTTCTCGCCCGTGAGGCGGTAGCAGAGGTCGATGAGGTTACCGAGCGACTTCTTGTCGAGCACCTTGTTGATGGCGTCGAAGCCCACGCGGCGCGGAACGACTTCCCACAGCAGCACGCGGCCGACCGTGGTCTCCTTGCGCTTGCCGTCGATGCGGCACACCACCTTGGCCTGCAGGTGGACCTCACCGTGGTCGTACGCGGCGCGCACCTCGTCCGGCGACGCGAACACGCGGCCTTCGCCGTTGGCGAACTCGCGGGCGCGCGTCATGTAGTAGATGCCGAGCACCATGTCCTGCGTCGGGACGATGATGGGCTTGCCGTTCGCGGGGCTGAGGATGTTGTTCGTCGACATCATCAGCACGCGCGCTTCCATCTGGGCCTCGATGGACAGCGGCACGTGCACGGCCATCTGGTCGCCGTCGAAGTCCGCGTTGAACGCGGCGCACACCAGCGGGTGCAGCTGGATGGCCTTGCCTTCGATGAGCACGGGCTCGAAGGCCTGCATGCCCAGGCGGTGCAGCGTGGGGGCGCGGTTGAGGAGCACCGGGTGCTCGCGGATCACGTCCTCGAGGATGTCCCAGACCTCCGGACGCTCCTTCTCCACCATCTTCTTCGCCGACTTGATGGTGGTGACGTAGCCCTTCTCTTCAAGCTTGTTGTAGATGAACGGCTTGAAGAGCTCGAGCGCCATGATCTTCGGCAGGCCGCACTGGTGCAGGCGCAGCTCGGGACCGACGACGATGACGGAGCGGCCCGAGTAGTCCACGCGCTTGCCGAGCAGGTTCTGACGGAACCGGCCCTGCTTGCCCTTGAGCATGTCGGACAGCGACTTCAGCGGCCGCTTGTTCGGGCCGGTGATGGTCTTGCCGCGGCGGCCGTTGTCGAACAGCGCGTCCACGGCCTCCTGGAGCATCCGCTTCTCGTTGCGGATGATGATGTCCGGCGCGTTCAGTTCCTGGAGCCGCTTGAGGCGGTTGTTCCGGTTGATGACGCGGCGGTACAGGTCGTTGAGGTCGGAGGTCGCGAAGCGGCCGCCGTCCAGGGGCACCAGCGGACGCAGGTCGGGCGGGATGACCGGGATGACGTCCAGCATCATCCACTCCGGCTTGTTGCCGGAGACACGGAACGCTTCCGCCACCTTCAGGCGCTTGGCGTATTTCTTCCGCTTCGCCTCGCTGGTGGTCTCGCGCATGTCCTTGCGCAGTTCCTCGGACAGCTTCTCCACGTCCAGGGACTTGAGCATCTCGCGGACGGCCTCGCCGCCCATGCCCGCGGAGAACGAGTCCTCACCGTGCTCCTGGAAGAGCCGGTGCATCTTCTCCTCGGAGATCAGCTCGCCCTTCTGGAGCGGCGTCGCCTTGGGGTCGATGACCATGTAGCTCTCGCAGTACAGCACCTTCTCCATCTCCTTGAGGGTGATGTCGAGCAGGTTGCCGATGCGGCTGGGCAGCGACTTGAGGAACCAGATGTGGGCCACGGGCGTGGCCAGCGTGATGTGTCCCAGGCGCTCACGGCGCACCTTGGACTGAATCACCTCCACGCCGCACTTCTCGCACACGACGCCACGGTGCTTCATGCGCTTGTACTTGCCGCAGTTGCACTCGTAGTCCTTCACCGGCCCGAAGATGCGGGCGCAGAACAGGCCGTCCCGCTCCGGCTTGAAGGTGCGGTAGTTGATCGTCTCCGGCTTCTTCACCTCGCCGTGCGACCACTGACGGATCTTGTCGGGCGACGCCAGCGCGATGCGGATGGCGTTGAACGACAGCGGGTCCTTCGGCTTCTCGAAGAAGTTGAAAATGTCCTTCACGTTGCCTCCGAAAACTTATGAGCGCTCAAGGCGCCAAACGTTTCGGGCCCCCGCCCTGCGCCCGGCCAGCCGCTCCCTCCAAGAGGAAGCAGCCAGCCGGTCAGGCGGGCGCACCGGCTACTTTGAAAAGGCCTAGGCCTCGGTCCCGGACTTCCGGTCCTCGCCGTCGCCGCCACCCAGGAAGTCACCGCCGAAGCTGCGCTGCCGCTCCGGGGGCGCGCTCTCCAGCAGCTCCACGTCCAGGGCCAGCGACTGGAGCTCCTTGAGGAGCACGTTGAACGACTCGGGCAGGCCGGACTCCAGGACGTTGTCGCCCTTGACGATCGCCTCGTACATGCGCGTGCGGCCCACCACGTCGTCCGACTTGACCGTGAGGAACTCCTGCAGCGTGTACGCCGCGCCGTAGGCCTCCATCGCCCAGACTTCCATCTCGCCCAGACGCTGACCGCCGAACTGGGCCTTGCCGCCCAGGGGCTGCTGCGTGACGAGCGAGTAGGGCCCGATGGAACGGGCGTGGATCTTCTCGTCCACCAGGTGGTGCAGCTTGAGCATGTACATCACGCCCACGGTGACGTTCTGGTCGAACGGCTCACCCGTGCGGCCGTCGAAGAGCACCATCTGACCGGAGCGCGGCAGCCGGCCCTCGTCGAAGAGGGCGTGCAGCTCCGTCTCGCGAGCGCCGTCGAACACCGGCGTCGCCACGTGGATGCCCTTCTTCAGGCGGCGGCAGAGGTCCTGGACCTCCTGGTCGGACAGGCCGTCCACGAAGTCGCCGAAGGCCTTGTCGTCGTAGATGGTCTTCAGCTGCTTCTTGAGCTGCTCGCCGCTGAAGTTCTCTTCGATGTAGCGCTGCAGCTGCTCGCCCACGCCCTTCGCGGCCCAGCCCAGGTGGACCTCGAGGATCTGCCCGATGTTCATGCGGCTGGGAACGCCGAGCGGGTTGAGGACGATGTCCACCGGACGGCCATCCTCCAGGTACGGCATGTCCTCCTCGGGGAGGACGCGGGACACGACGCCCTTGTTGCCGTGGCGGCCGGCCATCTTGTCGCCCACCGCCAGCTTGCGCTTGATGGCGACGTACACCTTCACCATCTTGATGACGCCCGGGGGGAGCTCGTCGCCCTTCTTGATGCGGGCGATCTTCTCGCCGAAGGCCAGCTTCACGGCCTCCTTCGTCTCCTCCAGGCTGCGCAGGATGTCGCGCAGGCGCGCGTCCAGCGGGTCGCCCACGGAGATCTCGCCCCAGTACTTGTACGGCACCGTGGCCAGCAGCTCGTCGTTGAGGATGTCCCCCTTCTTCAGGAGGATCTTCCCCTTGTCGTCCACGAGCTTGCCCTGGACCTCCTTGCCGCGGACCAGCCCGCGGAGGCGGCTGTACGCGGAGTCCTGGAGGACCTTGATCTCGTCGTTCTGGTCCTTGAGGAGCTTCGCCTCCTCCATGGACTCGATCTGCTTGGCGCGCTCGTCCTTCTCCACGCCCTTGCGGCTGAACACCTTGGCGTTGATGACGGTGCCGACAACGCCCGGGGGCACGCGCAGCGAGCTGTCGCGCACGTCGCCGGCCTTCTCACCGAAGATGGCGCGCAGCAGTTTCTCTTCGGGGGAGAGCTGGGTCTCGCCCTTCGGAGTGATCTTGCCCACCAGCACGTCGCCGGGCTTCACCTCGGCGCCGATGCGGATGATGCCGCTCTCGTCCAGGTCCTTGAGGGCTTCCTCACCCACGTTCGGGATGTCGCGGGTGATCTCCTCCTTGCCCAGCTTGGTGTCGCGCGCGATGCACTCGAACTCCTCGATGTGGATGGACGTGAAGACGTCCTCCTTGAGGATGCGCTCGCTGAGCAGGATGGAGTCTTCGAAGTTGTAGCCCTGCCACGGCATGAACGCGACGACGATGTTCTGTCCCAGCGCCAGCTCACCGGTCTCGGTGGCCGGGCCGTCCGCGATCACGTCGCCCTTCTTCACCCGGTCACCCTTGCGGATGATGGGCTTCTGGTTGAGGCACGTGTTCTGGTTGGAGCGCTGGTACTTGAGCAGATTGTAGATGTCCACTTCGCTGGACACGTCGCTCAGGGCCGCGTTGGAGTCCGCCTTCACCACGATGCGGCCGGCGTCCACCGACTCCACGACGCCGTCACGGCGGGCCACGCACGTCACGCCCGAGTCGCGCGCGACGATGGCCTCGATGCCCGTACCCACGAGCGGCGCGGACGTGCGCAGCAGCGGCACGGCCTGGCGCTGCATGTTGGAACCCATGAGCGCGCGGTTCGCGTCGTCGTTCTCCAGGAACGGGATGAGGGAGGCGGCCACCGACACCAGCTGGTTCGGGGACACGTCCATCAGGTCCACGTCCTCGGCCTTGACCTGGACGAACTCGCCGCTGCGGCGGCTCTGCACCAGCTCGTTGACGAACTTGCCCTTCTTGTCCGTCTCCGCGTTCGCCTGGGCGATGGTGTGCTTCTCCTCCTCGAGCGCCGAGTAGAAGGCCACGTCCCCCGTCACGCTGCCCGCGTCCACCTTGCGGTACGGCGTCTCCACGAAGCCGAACTCGTTGACACGCGCGTAGGTCGACAGCGACGCGATGAGGCCGATGTTCGGGCCTTCCGGCGTCTCGATGGGGCAGATGCGGCCGTAGTGCGTCGGGTGCACGTCGCGGACTTCGAAGCCCGCGCGCTCACGCGTGAGGCCGCCAGGCCCAAGGGCCGACAGACGGCGCTTGTGCGTGACTTCCGAGAGCGGGTTCGTCTGGTCCATGAACTGCGACAGCTGGCTGGACCCGAAGAACTCCTTGATCACCGCCGTCACCGGCTTGGCGTTGATCAGGTCGTGCGGCATGAGCGTCTCGATCTCCTGGAGGCTCATGCGCTCCTTGATCGCGCGCTCCATGCGGACGAGGCCGATGCGGTACTGGTTCTCCAGGAGCTCGCCCACCGCGCGGACGCGGCGGTTGCCCAGGTGGTCGATGTCGTCGATCGTCCCCTTGCCGTTCTTCAGGTCGATCAGGTAGCGGATGACCTCCAGGATGTCGCGCTTGGTCAGGATCTGACCGTCGAGGGGCTCCTCAAGGCTGAACTTGAAGTTCAGCTTGAGGCGCCCGACCTTGGACAGGTCGTAGCGCTCCGGGTTGAAGAACAGGTTGCTGAACAGGTTCGTCGCCGTCTCCGGCGTCGGGGGATCACCCGGGCGCAGACGCCGGTAGATCTCCATGATCGCCTGCTCGGGCGACTCGATCTTGTCCAGCATCAACGTCTCACGCAGGTACGGACCCACGTTGAGGTTGTCGATGAAGAGGACCTTGAACTCCTTGATTTCGCGCTTGAGGAGCTCGTCCACCTTCTCCTGCGAGACCTCCTCGTTGCACTCGAGGATGACCTCACCGGTGTTCTCGTCCACCACGTCGTAGGCGGACACCTTGGTGAAGAGCTCGTCCGCGTCGATGGGCAGCTTGGTCATCTTCGCCGCCTCAAGCTTCTTGATGGCGGCGCGCGTGAACTTGCGGTTCTTCTTGACGATCAGCTCACCGGACTTGGTCTTGATGTCGCGCGTGGCGCGCTGACCCGGCAGGAGCTCCAGCTCGACGGACTTCTCGAAGTCCGCGGCGCTCTGCAGGTAGATGGTCTCGGTGGCGTAGTAGTAGTTGAGGATCTCCTCGGTCGAACCCTTGAAGTCGAGCGGGTTCTTCTTCGCCGTGTCACCGACGGCGCCCAGGGCGCGGATGAGCACGGTGGCCGGCAGCTTGCGGCGCCGGTCGATGCGCACGTACAGCAGGTCCTTGTGGTCGAACTCGAAGTCGATCCACGAGCCGCGGTACGGGATGATGCGGGCGTTGTAGAGCAGCTTGCCCGACGAGTGGCTCTTGCCCTTGTCGTGGTCGAAGAACGCACCCGGGCTGCGGTGCAGCTGGCTCACCACGACACGCTCGGTGCCGTTGATGATGAACGTACCGTTCTGGGTCATCAGCGGGATTTCGCCGAAGTAGACCTCTTGCTCCTTCACGTCGCGGATGGACTGGGCGCCGGTCTCCTCGTCCTTGTCCCAGACGACCAGGCGCACGACGACCTTGATAGGCGCCGAGTAGGTCATTCCACGCTGGTGGCACTCATCGACGTCGTACTTCGGCTTCTCCAGGTGATAGCTGACAAACTCCAGCGAGGAGGTCTCGTTGAAGTCCCGGATCGGGAAGACGGACTTGAAGACACCCTGAAGGCCAAGATCCTCACGCTTCTCCGGGGCGATGTCGGCCTGGAGGAACTTCTCGTAGGATTGCTTCTGGATGTTGATGAGATTGGGAATGTCGATGATCTTCGCGATTTTGGCGAAGGTCTTCCGCACGCGGAAATTGTTCTGGATCTGCGTCGGCATTCGGTCTCCGGGGACGGCTGCTCGGGCGGGGCAAACTTCAGTAACGCGCGGCGGCGCCGGGAAATTTGGCAAATGTCAAATGGGCAAAGCCGGCGCCCCAGCATAGGGAGCGCCGGCCTGCTCATCCGATCAGGCGGCTACCCGGGATTTCCCGGAAGAACAGGGTAGCCCCTGCACAGAACTACTTGATCTCGACGGTGGCGCCAGCGGCGACGAGCTGGTCCTTGATCTTCTTGGCGTCGTCCTTGTTGACGCTTTCCTTGACCGTCTTGGGCGCGCCCTCGACCAGGTCCTTGGCCTCCTTCAGGCCCAGGCCGGTGATGGCGCGGATCTCCTTGATGACGTTGATCTTGTTGGCGCCGGCGTTCGCCAGCACCACGTTGAACTCCGTCTTCTCCTCAACAGGAGCGGTGGCGGCGGCGGGGCCCGCGGAGGCAACGGCCACGGCGGCGGCGGAAACGCCCCACTTGTTCTCCAGCATCTTCACGAGCTCGCCCGCCTCGAGGACGGTGAGCTTCGAGAGTTCTTCAGCAATCGCGTTCAAATCGGCCATGGAACTGTTCCTTCTGGTTGACTAACGGCCGGCGACCCATTTGGGCGGCTCGGCCGAAGAGGTTGCGGTAGAAAAACTTCTCGGGACGATTACTGACCCTGCGCCTTGTCCGCGTGCGCTTGGATGACGCGCGCGAGCTGCGACCCGGGGGCCGCGATGGTCCGGACCAGCTTGCCTGCAGGCTGGTTGAGCATGCCGAGCAACATCCCGCGCAGCTCATTGAGGCCCGGCAGCTTCGCCAGTGCCTTCACGCCGTTGGCGTCGACCTTTTTACCGGCGACGACGGCGCTACGGACCTTGATGGTCTCCATGTCCTTGATGAAATCCATCAGGATCTTCGCAGGAGCCACCTCGTCGTCGTAGCTGATGCACAGCGCCACGGGACCCGTGAAGTCATCAGAAATCGTGGAGACGGTCGTACCCTGAGCGGCACGGCGCGCCAGCGTGTTCTTGATGACCTTGTACTCGACCTTGCCCTCGCGGAACTTGCGACGCAGCTTGGTGACGGTCTCGACGTTCACCTTGGAGGACTCCACGAGCACCGCGGTCTTGGTCCGCGCAAACTTCTCGTGAAGGTCCTTGATCATCTCTTCCTTCTCGCTCTTCAGCACCTTGACTCACCTCCTTCATGGCCCGACCTGACGGTCGGGCGTGATGCCTGGGCCAAAGTGGCAGAGCGAGAGAGGAGCCTCCGAGAGGCACCACACCGCACCTCCAGTCTCGGCAGGGCTGACCTTGCGGTCGTTTGAACCAGGAGCGGATGGACGGCCCGACCGGTTGCCCGGTTCCCAACGGACGCGTCTTCTCCAATCCAGGTCCCTGCTGTCATGAACCAGGTCGGAACGCCGCGTCTCTCGACATGGCGCCCCAATTGCAAAAGCCGGGGGCCTATACCCCCGGCTTTCGCAAAGATCCAGCACTTTCTAACGGACCGACGTTCACGGGCGACAGGATTGACGCTCCCCGTCAGGGAGCGCACCCTTCCCTGCCCGTTCTGGCACCCGCGATTAGCGGTGACGCGCCAGGATTTCCGTGGTGTCGAGCTTGATGCCCGGCCCCATGGTCGTCGAGATGGCGATGCCCTGCAGGTACACGCCCTTGGCGGTGGCCGGCTTGAGCTTCATCACCAGGTCCACCAGCGCGTTGAAGTTCGCCTCGAGCTTGTCCGCGGGGAAGGAGGCCTTGCCCATCTTCGCGTGGACGATGCCCGCCTTCTCAGCGCGGAAGTCGACCTTACCGCCCTTGGAGTCGCGGATGGCCTTGGCGACGTCCATGGTCACCGTGCCGACCTTCGGGTTCGGCATGAGGCCACGGGGACCGAGCACCTTACCGAGGCGGCCGACGATGCCCATCATGTCCGGCGTCGCGATGACGGTGTCGAAGTCGAGGAAGCCCTCCTCGATGCGCTTCTGGAGGTCCTCGGCGCCGACGATGTCCGCGCCGGCGTTGGTGGCCTCGGTGGCGCGCTCGCCCTTGGCGAACACGGCCACGCGCACGGTGGCGCCGGTGCCGTGCGGGAGCACCACGGCGCCACGGACCATCTGGTCCGCGTGCTTCGGGTCCACGCCCAGGTTGATGGCGACGTCGACCGTCTGGTCGTACTTGGTCGCGCGGGTATCCACCGTCTTCTTCAGCAGCGCGAAGCCCTCGGCGACGGCGTAGCGCTTGTTGCGGTCCACCAGCTCGTTGGACGCGCGGAACTTCTTTCCATTGGTAGCCATGGCAGGAATCCTTGAGATGTAGGGCGGGCTAACCGACGACGTCGATGCCCATGGAGCGCGCGGTGCCGGCAATGGTGTTCATGCAGGCTTCGAGGGACGCGGCGGTGGTGTCCTGGATCTTCTTGTTGGCGATCTCCTCGAGCTGCTTGCGAGTGATCTGCCCCACCTTCTCCTTGCCCGGCTTCTTCGCGCCCGAACCCTTCTTCTTCTCCGTGTGGAGACCCGCGGCCTTCTTGATGAGGATGGCGGCGGGAGGGGTCTTCAGGATGAAGGTGAAGGAGCGGTCCTGATACACGGTGATGATCACCGGGATGATCAGACCCTCCTTGGCCTCCGCCTGCGTCTTGGCGTTGAACTGCTTGCAGAACTCCATGATGTTCACGCCCTGCTGACCGAGCGCGGGACCAATCGGCGGGGCGGGGTTCGCCTTGCCGGCGGGAATCTGCAACTTGACCTGACCTGTGACCTTCTTCATCGGCGGACTGCTGCCTTTCGAGAGGGTGGTTCCAACGGGCCGCCAGACGGGGCGACCCTCCCACCCGTTGATCCGCGCCCGTTACCCGGGCGCGGAAGACTTGTGAAACTAGCCGGTGGTCTTCTCCACCTGCATGAAGTCGAGCTCCACGGGGGTCGCACGGCCGAAGATGCTGACGAGCACGCGCACGCGGCCCTTCTCCGGGTTGACCTCTTCCACGGTGCCATTGAAGTTGGCGAACGGACCGTCGATGACGCGCACCGTATCGCTGGTCTCGAACTGGACCTTGGGCTTGGCTTTGTGGGCGCCCTCGGTGACCTGCGCGGTGAGACGCTCGACCTCGCGGTCCGACATGGGCCGGGGCTGCTCGTTCTGGCCGACGCCCGGGAACCCCGTCACCTTGGAGGTGTTCTTCACCAGGTGGACGGTGGTGTCGCTGAGCTCCATCTGGACGAAGATGTAGCCCGGAAACAGCTTGCGGCGGGTGGTCTTCTTCTCGCCGTTCACCATCTCCACGACCTGCTCCATGGGGATGAGGATCTCACCAATCAGATCCTGGTCCTGCAGGCCCTTGAGGCGCACCTGCTCTTCCAGGTTCTTCTTCGCCTGGTTCTCGTAGTTCGAGTAGGTCTGGACCGTGAACCATTTCTTCGCCATTACAGCTTCCCCCACAGGGCAGGCAGCCACTCCACCATCAAGTTGTAGGCGACGGTGTCGATGCAGAAGAGCAGAACGGCCGCCACCAGCGAGGCGACGACCACGGCCATGGTCGACGCGCGAGTCTCCGACCAGGTAGGCCAGGTGACCTTCATCAACTCGGACGCCACGTCGATGGAGAGGGTGTGCGTGCGGGGGTGGAAGTAGGCCGCCAGCACCAGGGCGAGGGCGACCACGTAGCCCACCAGCGTCGACACACGCCAGCCGAGGCCTTCGAAGAGCTCCACGTCGCTCCAGCCGAACCGGCTCCAGAGCAACCCGAAGACGTGCTCCAGGAAGAGGGCCAGGACGATGCCGGTGACGAGATAGAAGATGACCACGAGCCGCTTGGGGTCGATGCCCGAGCGGTTAGCCTGCTGGCTGGCCTCAGATGCCGTCGCCATGGTGCCTCACGAGGGAGTGCGGAAGCGGGACTGCGAAAAGGCAGGGACCCCCGGCACCGCTCGGTACCGGGGGTCCCTGTACTGAAGCTGGCAGGCCAGGAGGGATTCGAACCCCCAACACGCGGATTTGGAGACCGCTGCTCTACCGTTGGAGCTACTGGCCTAAACCTTCATGGAAACCGACGACCTAGACCTTGCCTTCCTTGTGGTCCGTGTGCTTGCGGCAGCGAGGGCAAAACTTGCTCAGCTCAAGCTTGTCCTGGCTCTTCCGCTTGTTCTTCGTGGTCGTGTAGTTCCGCTCTTTGCACGTGGTGCACTCGAGCGAGATGATGGAGCGATTACCCTTAGGCATGGTTCATTTCACCAGATGCGAGAAGGGAAGGCTACAAAAGCAGCCCTCCCCTCCGCAACTCAGTGCCCGTGAAAGCCGGTCGGCGGGAAGCCGACTAGGCGATGATCTCCGCAACGACGCCGGCGCCCACCGTACGGCCACCCTCGCGAACGGCGAACCGGAGCTCCTTCTCCATCGCGACCGGGGTGATGAGCTCCACCTCGATGGCGATGTTGTCGCCCGGCATGACCATCTCGACGTTGTCCGGCAGCTTCACCGTGCCCGTCACGTCCGTGGTGC
>NZ_RAWQ01000011.1:0-86999 GCF_003668965.1 Corallococcus sp. AB030 | reverse complement strand
GCCCAGGCGCCCAGCCCCACCGCGTACGCCCCGCCGAGCCACGGCCCCAGGCCCGGCACCTCCACCGCCGCGAAGGGCACGGCCGCGAAGACGCGCGTCAGCACGAGGAGGAGCTCCGACGCCCAGGCGCCTGCCCACAGCACCGGCGTCGCCACGACCGGCGCCACGACGAAGAGCGCCGCGCCGCCCGCCGCGAGCCCGGTGAGCACGCCACACAAGGGCAGGGCGACGATGTTGGACACGAGCCCCGCCAGGCTCACCCTTCCGAACGCCGCCGCCACCACGGGCAGACCCACGAGCGTTGCCGCGCCGCTCGCGCACAACGTCTGCGCCACGGTCTCCCGTGCCTGGGCGGCCCACCGTTTCATTCTCCGGGGCTCGGAAGGAGACGGCCGATCCAGGGGGAGGGCCTCGCGCAGCGCGGGCGACAGCAGCACCAGCCCCAGCACCGCGAGGAACGACAGCCGGAGCGACAGGTCCACGACACTGGAAGGCGTCCAGGCCACGAGCACCAGCGCCGCCAGCGACAAGCCATTCAGCCCATCCGCGCGCCGCCACAGCGACAGGCCCAGCAGCACCGCCGTGGCCATCACCGCCGAGCGCACCGCGGGCGCCTGGTTCCCCGTGAAGAGCACGTAGGCCCAGACGAAGGGCACCGCGGCCGGAGCCGCCCAGCGCCGTGCCTCCAGCGTCCGCCAGCGTCCACCCAGCCGCACCATCCCCAGCCTGAGCAGCGCGAGCGTCATCAGCGCGAGCGCCGCCACGTGAAGCCCACTGACGCTGAGCACATGCGCGAGCCCCGCCCGCGAGAACGCGTCCTCCCAGGAGGCATCCAGGTCCGCGCGCTGCCCGGCGGCCAGCGTGAGGAACAGCGCCGCCGCGTCCGCCGAGGGCGCGACCCCATGCACCGCCGTCGTCAGCCGTCCGCGCACGTCCTCCAGCGCGAGCCGCCACGAGGGGGCAGGGGAGAGCGCCAGCACGCGCCCCGGAACGAAGCCGCCCGTGAAGGCCACGCCCTGCCGCCGCCGCGCCGACGAGAAGTCCCGCTCGCCCGGATTCGAAGGAGGCGCATCCGGCGCGAGCCGCGCTTCCACCCGCACGCGCTGCCCGGGGTGCAATTCCAGACCCTCACCTCGTCCGGAAAGGCTGACGCGGAAGCGGGCGGCGGCCGGAGGCTCTGGAATCAGCCCCGCGCGGGCCACAGCGAGCCGCAGTCTCACGGCGCCATCGAAGCGCTCCACGCGCTCCAACTCGCCTTCAAGGACCGCGCTGCCGCCTTCTCTCAGGGAGGGAGGGAGGTCGACCCGGGCCTCCAGGGCGGAAAGCCCCGCGCCTGTCAGGGCCAGCGCGCCGAGCACCGCCAGATGTGCTCCAGGCAAGGGGCCGAGCGCCACGCCCAGCCCACCCAGGCAAAGCGCGCAGAGGAGAAATACCCCGGCGAAGCTCTCTGTTCCGGTTGCCCAGAGGGCGCCGAGCAAGAGGCTCAGCGCTGGAAAGAACAACGGACGCGTACCCAGGTCGCGCCACGAATAACGAACCAACACCCACCCCCACCCACCGCCCCGTCCGTCTCGCGGCGCTCACACCGAGCGACACCGCACACAAAACCGGACACCGTAGTGTGGCTGTCATCGGGTGGTCAAGGCGATTTCGTTGCCCGTGGATGTAGTTTGTGGTAGTAGTGGCGGGCGTGAAGGCCGGGGTCGAAGCTTTCTCCAAGGAGGCAGTTAGTGCAGACCAGCTTCAAGACTGGTGACAAGGCGGTTTATCCGGGCCAGGGCGTCGGTGAGGTGATGGGCATCGAGCACACCGAGGTCGCCGGGCAGCGCCAGTCGTTCTACGTGCTGCGCATCCTGGAGAACGGGATGCGGATCATGATCCCGATCAACAAGGTCGGATCGGTCGGCCTCCGGGAAATCATCAGCGAAGAGGACGTCAAGCAGGTCTATTCCATCCTCCGCGAGAAGGACATCTCCGTCGACTCCACCACGTGGAACCGCCGGTACCGCGAGTACATGGAGAAGATCAAGACGGGCTCCGTCTTCGAAATCGCCGAGGTGCTCCGCGACCTCTACCTGCTCAAGGGCGACAAGGACCTGTCGTTCGGCGAGCGCAAGATGCTCGATACGGCGCGCTCCCTGCTGATCAAGGAGCTGTCGCTGGCCAAGGACTGCACCGAGGAAGAGGTCGAGTCCGACCTGAAGAAGATCTTCAACCTCGCCTGAGTCCCCGCGTGACGCGAAGGCCCCAGTGGCTGTCGCGTTCGCACCCCGCGCCCCGGGTTCCCTCGATGGAATCCGGGGCGTCGTGTTTCTGGGGCCCGGCACGCGCCAGGCCCCGTGAGCCTCAAGGCGCCTGGGTGGCCAGTGCCGCCAGCTGTGAGTGGGCCTCGGCGTTGTCCGCGTCGTACTCGAGCGCGGCGGTGAAGGCCGCGCGGGCGTCGGCGAAGCGCTGGGCCTGAACGGCTTCCTGGCCCATGCGCACGTACAGCCCAACGAGCTGGCGGCGGAGGGCGACCCCCTGACGGCTCCAGCCCTGGGACAGCTCCTTGTCCGCCCGCACGGCGGCGCTGAGCGCATCGAGCGCCCGGGGACGGTCCTTCTGCGCCAGGGCGGTCCGGGCCGTGGCTTCGGCGGTCTGGAAGCGGGTGAGCTGTTGCACCAGGGGCGTGAGGTTCGCGCGCTTCGCCTGGGCCAACGCCCCGGCGACGTCATCAGATTCATAGCGAGCGAGGATGTCCGCGCGCTGGCGCTCGTCCGGAGGCCCCGCCTGTTCGGTCGAGGGCAGGGATTTCCGTCCGGACGCGGCAGCGACCTGGCCCGCGCTCGAAGAGAGCGTATGGGGTTCGCCCGCCTTCGCGGCCCCCGAGCCCTTCGCGACCTCCTGGGCGCTCGGAGCGGCGTTCCTCGATGTCGCCCCGGTGCTCGGATGCAGGCCGCGCGCGATGTCCGAGGCACTCGGAGACACCTGGCCCGATTGAGCCCTTCGCGAGATGTCCGAAGCGCTGAGGTCCTTCGCCGCTCCCAGGCTCCCGTGATTGGCATCCTTCGCGGGCGTCGCCGCCTCGATCTCCTGGGCTTCCTTCGCGGGCGCCGCTGGAGTCCTGGGGGGCTGAGCGGGCGCACCTTCCTCCGGAGCCCGCGCGGGATTCCGGTCCGCCGTACGCACGGCCACCACGCTGATCAACGCCGCGACCGCGGAGCCCACGACCGCCGCGGCCACCGCCACAGCGACCCCATTCCGCCGGCGCTTCGCCATGCGAGGCAGCAGCGGATCGAACGCCGTCCGGCTCACCGTCGGCCCGGCCCCTGAGCCGCGCAGCCGCAAGGTCGCGTTGCCCAGGCTCAGCTCGTCCCCAGGCTTGATCTCCACCTCGCCCTTGATGCGCAGGCGGTTGACGAAGGTGCCGTTCTGGCTGCCCAGGTCGCGCACCATGAAGACATTGCCCCGCCGGGTCAGCTGGGCATGGCGCCGGCTGATGGACGCATGCTGGAGCCGCAGGTCCGACGTGGAGGACCGCCCCAGCGTGATGGAGCCCTGGCGCAGGGGCACGAGCTGCCCGGCACCCGGCCCGCGCTCCACGTACACGAACGCGGGCGTCAGGCCCGGATCCGAGTACTCCTTCGCCCAGTCATACCGGGGAGACAGCTCGCGGTCCGACCGGGCGCGCTCGCCCGGGCCTCGCCGCTTCGCCTTCCGGGGGCCTGCCGGATACTGGGGCACGCGCTGCGGGCGAGGATCATCCGCCTGAAGGGGGGCCACCTCGTCGTCGTCGAACGGGAGCTCCTCCGACGGGTCATCCGACGACGCCTGCTGCCCCGGAGGGCGGGGAGGGCGCGGCGGACGCTTCGGATTCGGCGGAGCCATGCGGCGATTCTCCCTATCCGACGCTTCCAACGCCAAGTGCTGGCCTGTGTGGGACCCGGGATCCTAGAGTGTGTATCGCGTTGCGCAAGTGCCGCGCCCGCCCTGTTCCCAAAGGAGGACCCTCCACCGTGGCCCCCTCATCCATCCGGCTCTTCAACACGATGTCCATGCAGAAGGAGCCGCTGGAGCCGCTCGTGCCCGGCGAAGTGAAGGTCTACGTCTGTGGGCCTACGGTCTACAGCTACATTCATATCGGGAATGCACGCACCTTCACGTCGTTCGACGTGGTGGTCCGATACCTGCGCTACCGGGGCTTCAAGGTGACGTACGTGCGCAACTACACGGACGTCGACGACAAGATCATCAAGGCCGCGCACGAGACGGGCGAGGCGCCCGTGGACCTGGCCTCGCGCTTCGTGGAGGCCTTCCGCGAGGACGCCCGCGCGCTGCACCTGCGCGAACCGGACGTGTCCCCGCGCGTGAGCGAGACCATCCCGGAGATCGTCGCCATCATCCAGACGCTCGTGGACAAGGGCTACGCCTACGAGGCGAAGGGCGACGTGTACTTCGCCGTCGACAAGGACGAGGACTACGCGAAGCTGTCCAAGCGCCACCTGGACGACCTGTGCCAGGGCGAGCGCGTGCATCCCGGCGACCTCAAGCGCCAGCCGCTGGATTTCGCGCTGTGGAAGACGGCGAAGCCCGGTGAGCCGTCGTGGGACAGCCCCTGGGGCAAGGGCCGTCCGGGCTGGCACATCGAGTGCTCCGCGATGAGCGAGAAGTTCCTGGGCCGCACGTTCGACATCCACGGCGGGGCGTTGGACCTCATCTTCCCTCACCACGAGAACGAGATCGCCCAGAGCGAGTCCGCCACCGGCCAGACGATGGCGAAGTACTGGATGCACTGCGGCTTCCTGGACCTGGAAGGCGCGAAGATGTCCAAGTCGCTGGGCAACGTGGTGCGCCTGCGCGACGCGCTCGCCAAGGTGGACGCGGAGGCCCTGCGCTTCTTCTTCCTCTCCACGCACTACCGCCACCCGCTCAACTTCGGGGAGAAGGCGCTCCAGGACGCGGAAGGGCGCATGGAGTACTTCTACGAAACGCTGCGCAAGGTGGACGAGCGCGTGGCGGGCAAGGACTTCGGCAAGGGCCCGCTGCACGGCGACCCCGCGCGCTTCCTCACGGAGTTCGAGTCCGCCATGGACGACGACTTCAACACCGCGAGCGCGCTGGGCGCGCTGTCCGGGCTCTTCGGCTTCATGAACGAGCTCACCGACAAGCCGCCCGTGAAGGACAAGCCGCTGGTGGGCCGCACGCTCCAGGCGCTGCGCGAGCAGGTGCGCGAAACGTCCCGCGTCCTGGGCGTCTTCGAGGACGACCCGGGCGAGTGGCTCCTGCGCCGTCGCGACCGCGCGGTGCGTGAGCGCGGCATCGACGTGGCGGAGGTGGAGCGGCTGCTCTCCGAGCGGACCGCCGCGCGCGCCGCGAAGGACTTCGCGAAGGCGGACGAGGTGCGAGGCGCCCTCAAGACCCTGGGCGTGGACATCATGGACACGCCTGCCGGGACCTCCTGGAAGGTGGCGGCGCCCGCCTCCTGAAAACCCGCTGGGGGGCGCCCGTGCGGCCATGCTACGCACGGGCCCATGAGGCTCCTCCCCGCGCTGTTCGTCTCGCTGTGCTCCCTGGGCTCGGTGCCCGTCCTGGCGGCGGGCGCGCCCTCTGTCACGCCGCAGGAGAAGACGGCCGAACAGGCCATCACGGCGGACCTCCTGCGCGCGCACGTGCGCTTCCTCGCGAGCGACCTGCTGGAAGGCCGCGGCCCCGGCACGCGCGGCGACGCGCTGGCGCAGGAGTACATCGCCACGCAGTTCGAGGGCCTGGGCCTCAAGCCGGGCGCGGAGGACGGCAGCTACCTCCAGCGCTTCGACCTGATGGGCATCCACAGCCGCCCGGGCCCCATGACCTTCCAGGCGAAGGAGGGCCGCGTGGAGCTCCAGCCGCGCGAGGACTTCATCGCCGTGTCCGGCGTGCAGGCCCCGGAGGCGAAGCTGGACGCGTCCGAGCTGGTGTTCGTGGGCTACGGCATCGTCGCGCCGGAGTACCAGTGGGACGACTTCAAGGGCGCGGACCTGAAGGGCAAGACGCTGGTCATCCTCAACAATGATCCGGAGGACGACCCGCGCCTCTTCGGCGGCAAGGCGCGCCTCTGGTACGGCCGCTGGGACTACAAATACGAGCAGGCGGCGAAGACGGGCGCGGCGGGCGCCATCATCATCCACACCACGCCCAGCGCGGGCTATCCGTGGCAGGTGGTGCGCACGTCGTGGACCGGAGAGCAGTTCGAACTGCCCGCGGGCGACGGGCCCCGCCTCCAGGTGAAGGCCTGGACGACCGAGGACGCCACGAAGCAGGTGATGAAGCTCGCGGGGCAGGACCTGGACGCGCTGCGCGCCTCCGCGCAGAAGCGCGACTTCCGCCCGGTGCCGCTGGGCGTGACGCTGTCCCTGCGCCTGTCCAACGAGGTGCGCCGCCGGCCCACCGCGAACGTGCTGGGCCTGCTCCCTGGCAGCGACCCCACGCTGGCGAAGGAAGTGGTGCTCTACAGCGCGCACCATGATCACCTGGGCAAGAAGGACGACGGCAAGCCCGGTGAGGACGTCATCTACAACGGCGCCCTGGACAACGCGGCCGGCGTCGCCTCGATGCTGTCCGTGGCCCGCGCCTTCACCTCGCTGCCCACGCCGCCGCGCCGCTCCATCCTCTTCGCCGCGGTGGCCGCGGAGGAGTACGGCCTGCTGGGCTCCGCGTACCTCGCGGCGCATCCTCCCGTGCCCTCGGGCCGCATCGCCGCGAACATCAACGTGGACGGCGGCAACGTGCTGGGCCGCACGCGCGACATCACCGTCATCGGCCTGGGCAAGTCCTCCCTGGACACCTTCGTCACCGCGATGGCGAAGACGCAGGGCCGCACGGTGAAGGCGGATCAGCTCTCCGACCGCGGGTTCTTCTACCGCTCGGATCAATTCAACTTCGCGCGGCATGGCATCCCCGCCGCCTACTTCGGCAGCGGCATGGACTTCATTGGCCGGCCGGAGGGCTGGGGCAAGGCGCAGCGCGGCCAGTGGGAGGCGAAGCACTACCACCAGCCCTCCGACGAGGTCCGCCCGGAGTGGGACCTGTCCGGCGCCGTGGAGGACACCCGGCTGTTCTTCCTCGTGGGCGCCCAGGTGGCGAAGGCCCAGCGGATGCCCGTGTGGAACAAGGGGGACGAGTTCGAGGCCGCTCGCCTGAAGTCCCTGGAGGCACTGAAGGCCCCGGCCGTGAAGTAGGCGGGCGCCCCGTCCTTTGTCGGACGGACGTGCACGAAGGTTCAGTACACAAGCAGCGGGGATGTTAGATCTGTCCCCTATGCCGGAGTTCGAACTCGTCAGTGAGCACAAGCCAGAAGGCGACCAGCCCAGGGCCATCGGGGAGCTGACCGAGGGCCTGCTTCGCGGCGACCGCTACCAGACCCTCCTGGGCGTCACCGGCTCGGGAAAGACGTTCACGATGGCGAACCTCATCGCCAACGTGCAGCGGCCCGCGCTGGTCATCGCGCACAACAAGACGCTGGCGGCGCAGCTGTACGGCGAGTTCAAGTCGCTCTTCCCCAGCAACGCCGTCGAGTACTTCGTCTCGTACTACGACTACTACCAGCCCGAGGCCTACGTCCCGTCGACGGACACCTTCATCGAGAAGGACTCGTCCATCAACGACAACATCGAACGGATGCGCCACTCGGCGACGCACAGCCTGCGCACCCGCAGCGACGTCATCATCGTGGCCAGCGTGTCCTGCATCTACGGCCTGGGCGCCGCGCGCAGCTACGTGGACCTGGCCATCCGCGCCAGCGTGGGCGAGGACATGGGCCGCGACGGCTTCATGCGCAAGCTGGTGGAGGCCCAGTACGAGCGCAACGACCTGGACTTCCACCGCGGCACCTTCCGCGCCCGCGGCGACACCGTGGAGGTGTTCCCCGCCTACGAGGAAGAGCGCGCCGTGCGCGTCAGCTTCTTCGGCGACGAGGTGGAGCGCATCACCGAGTTCGACCCGCTGCGCGGCCAGACCCTGGGCCAGCTGGAGAAGATCGTCATCTTCCCCGCCAGCCACTACGTCGCGGGCCCCGAAGCGCGGCAGAACGCCATGCGCACCATCCGCGACGAGCTTGCCGAACAGCTCCAGAAGTTCAAGGCGGAGGGCAAGCTGCTGGAGGCGCAGCGGCTGGAGCAGCGCACCATGTTCGACCTGGAGATGATCGAACAGGTCGGCTACTGCAACGGCATCGAGAACTACTCGCGCCACTTCACCGGGCGCGCGCCGGGTGAGTCGGCCCCGTGCCTCATCGACTACTTCCCTCGCGACCTGCTGGTGCTCATCGACGAGAGCCACCAGACGGTGTCCCAGATTGGCGCCATGTACCGCGGCGACCGCGCCCGCAAGGAGACGCTGGTCAACTTCGGCTTCCGCATGCCCAGCGCGCTGGACAACCGGCCGCTGAAGTTCGTCGAGTTCGAGGAGATGGTCCCCCAGGCCGTCTTCGTCTCCGCGACCCCCGCCGAGTACGAGCTGCAGAAGTCCAAGGGCGTGGTGGTGGAGCAGATCATCCGCCCCACCGGCCTCACCGACCCGGAGGTGGAGACGCGCCCCGCCGGCAACCAGGTGGACGACCTGCTGGAAGAGGTCCGCGTGCGCGTGTCGCGCAAGGAGCGCGTGCTGGTGACGACGCTCACCAAGCGCATGGCGGAGGACCTCACCGAGTACTACAGCGACGTGGGCGTGAAGGTCCGCTACCTGCACTCGGACATCGACGCCATCCAGCGCATGGCCATCATCCGCGACCTGCGCCGGGGCGAGTTCGACGTGCTCGTGGGCATCAACCTGCTGCGTGAGGGCCTGGACATCCCGGAGGTGTCGCTCGTGGCCATCCTGGACGCCGACAAGGAAGGCTTCCTGCGCAGCCACGTGTCGCTCATCCAGACCATTGGCCGTGCGGCGCGCAACGTGAACGGGCGCGTCATCATGTATTCGGACCAGATGACCGACTCCATGAAGCGCGCCATGGAGGAGACCGCGCGCCGCCGCGACATCCAGCGCGCGTACAACCTGGAGCACGGCATCACGCCGCGGTCCGTGAAGAGCAACATCACCGACTTCACGGAGAACATCCCGGACTACGACGCGGGCGCGGGCGCGCTGCCCATGGCGGCCGAAGGCGAGAACGACCTGCTGGAGCCCAAGGAGATCCAGCGCCTCATCAAGGAGTTCAGCGCCGACATGCTCAAGGCCGCGGACGAGATGCAGTTCGAGAAGGCCGCCGAGTTCCGCGACCGCGTCCAGCTGCTCAAGGACATGGACCTGGGGCTCAAGCCCGCTTCTCGCTCGCTCTTGCGCGCGCCGCCCAAGGCGGTGGACCAGCCCGGCACCACGCCCAAGAAGGGGCGGGGACGCGGACGTCCGTCCTCGTCGGGTGGCAGTTCTTCTGGCGCGTCCGGGGCGTCCAAGCCCTCGGCCCGTTCGCGGTCACGCAAGAACTAGCGAGGCCCGCCATGGACATCCGGCTGCAGGAGAAGCTGGACGCGCTGCCCACCGAGCCCGGCGTGTACCTGATGAAGGACAAGCGCGGGACCATCATCTACGTGGGCAAGGCCATCAACCTGCGCAGCCGCGTGCGCAGCTACTTCAACCGCTCCGGCGACACCCGCGTCTTCGTGTCCCTGCTGGACACGATGCTGGGCGACCTGGAGACGGTGCTCGTCCACAACGAGAAGGAGGCACTGCTTCTTGAAAACGAGCTGATCAAGAAGCACAAGCCGCGCTTCAACGTCCTGCTCAAGGACGACAAGCAGTTCATCTCCCTGCGCCTGGACCGCAGCCAGTCGTTCCCCCGGCTGGAGGTGGTGCGCAAGTACGAAAAGGACGGCGCGCGCTACTTCGGGCCGTACTCCAGCGCGGGTGCCATCCGCGAAACGCTGCGCCTCATCAACCGCTTCTTCCGCCTGCGCACCTGCACGGACCACGTGCTCGCCAACCGCAAGCGGCCGTGCCTGCTGCATCAAATCGGACGGTGTCCGGCCCCATGCGTCTACCCGGTGCCCCCGGAGGACTACCGCAAGAGCGTGGACGAGGTGGCCATGTTCCTGGAGGGCAAGGCCGGGCAGCTCATCGAAGGGCTGCGCGCGCGGATGAAGCGCGCGTCCATGGAGCTGAAGTTCGAGGAGGCCGCGCGGGTGCGTGACCAGCTGCTCGCCATCGAGCGCAGCCTGGAGCGCCAGAAGGTGGCCACCACGGACTTCAAGGACCAGGACGTGTTCGCCCTGTTCCGCGAGGGCGACCGCATCCTGTTCTACGTGCTGCACGTGCGGCAGGGCCGGCTCAACGGCGGCCAGGCCTTCCCCTTCGGCAGCCAGGAGTTCCCGGACGACGAGCTGCTCGCCTCGTTCGTGAACCTCTACTACGACCAGGGCGGCTTCGTGCCGGAGGAGATCCTGCTGCCCCTGGAGCCCGGTGACGGCACCGACGGCCTGGAGGCCCTGCTCACGGAGCGCAAGGGCGAGCGCGTGCGCGTCTTCGTCCCCAAGCGCGGGGAGAAGCATGAGCTGGTGAACATGGCGGTGAAGAACGCGGAGCAGGCGTTCGTGGAGCGCAAGCGCACCAAGGACGAAACGGACACAGTCCTGTCCCGGCTCCAGTCCAAGCTGGGCCTGCGCAACTTCCCGCGTCGCATGGAGTGCTTCGACATCTCCCACTTCCAGAGTTCTTCCATCGTGGCCTCACAGGTGGCCGTGACGGACGGGGAGACGGACAAGTCGCGCTACCGCAAATACAAGATCAAATCGGTGGAGAAGCAGGACGACTTCGCCAGCATGTACGAGGTCATCACCCGCCGGCTCAAGCGCGGCCTGGAGGACAACGAACTGCCGGACCTGCTCGTCATCGACGGCGGCAAGGGTCAGCTCGCCAGCGCGCACGCGGCCATGAAGGACCTGGGTGTGGAGGGCGTGGACGTGGTGGGCCTGGCCAAGAGCCGCGATCAAGAAGTTTTTGACCGGGACGCGGAGAGCGCGAAGAGTCCCGAGCGCGTCTTCGTCCTGGGTCGCAAGGATCCCATCGTCCTGCCGCAGAATTCAGCGGAAATGTTCATGCTCACGCGCATGCGGGATGAGGCGCACCGCTTCGCCATCACCTTCCAGGGCAAATCCATGCGCAAGAGTTCCTTGCGTTCCGCGCTGGAGGACATCCCCGGCGTGGGGGAAGGCCGGCGGAAGATGTTGCTGCGCCACTTCGGTTCTCTCAAGCGGGTGGGCGAGGCCAGCATCGAGGAGCTGACCGAGGTCGTGGGCCCGGCGATGGCCGAGCGCGTCCACGCGGGTCTGCATGGCGACCCCGAGGACGACACCGAGGACCCGGTGCGCGAGGCGTCCCTGGATGACGCTTCCGAACCCGTGCACGAAAAAGCGGATGGAGGGTCGCCACCCGGTGCGGCATGATTAAGTTCCGCTTCGGACGCCGGGGGGACTGGCCGCTGGAACCCGCGACGTTCCTAGGGTTTTTCATTGCGACCATGCTCCGCGCTGATTTATAGCGGTTGAAGATCCGAGCACGTTTGAAGAGGACGAGGGACCGACATGAGGCTGTATCCGAAGGTGATCCCGATCATCTCGCGCGAGGCCATTCAGCAGCTCATGCAGGACGGGGACATCGAGGTGGAGCCGATGCGCGTGGCCGACGCCGAGATGGATCTCTCCGCCATCATGCGCGAGTACCTCGCCAACGAAGAGCGTGTGAACCAGGCGACGCGCGAGGCCCTGGAGCGTCGGGGATATGACTACTCCAAGTTCAACCAGGTGAAGCGCGAGATGGCGGACGTGCGCGGCTTCAAGATGGGGGACGAGGGCATCGAGTACGTCATCAACCAGATGATTGAGTTCCTCCTCATCAGCCGGAACGTCGAGGAGGTCTACTCCCCCGACAACGTGCTGCGTCAGAAGATGTTCCAGGGCATGAAGAAGCACCTGGACGTCGACGACGAGATCGACCGGGAGGCCCGCTCGCGGCTGAAGCACCTGCAGGAAGGCACGAGCGCCTTCGACATCGAGTACAACAAGACGGTCGAGCAGATCCGCCGCGCCCGCGGTCTGATTTAGTCCCGGGGCGTGCCACGGCCCGCTCCGCTGCCTACCTTCAAGTTCAAGGGAGGCAGCGTCGATGGCGGGTTCAATCACGAGCATCTTGCTGTCCGGTGTCCTGGCGGCGGCGCCAGGGAGCGACGGGTTCACGTTCGAGGGCCGGGAGGCCAGCGCGAGGACCGAGCGGCCGGACGGTTACTTCTTCGAAGGTCCCCTACCGTTCAACGACTTGACCGAGCGGGGCACGGGGCAGGCCTCGTTCTCCGTGAGGGATCGGGTCGGCATGCCGAACGCGACCTTCGGCGACAAGGCGCAGCTCTCCGCGAGCCTGCGCGTGGGTGGCACCGAGTACCGCGTGGAGCTGACGCAGACGGGCTTCCCGCCGGTGCAGTCGATGTCGCCGGTGCCCGCCGGGCCGCTCCCCCCTCCGCCGCCGCACCTCATCGAGGGCGGGGTGCTGATGGGCACGCCCATCTACGGCGAAACAGGCATTGGCTGGCGCGCCACGACGCGCGCGCACGCGGCGATGGCCGTCTGGGGCATTGGCAGCGTGTGGCGCAACGGGACGCTGCTGACGGACTCGGCGCTGGTGCACGCGGCGGCGTTGGACGCGGGCACGTTCTCGGATGACGACACGACGCGGCTGTTGCGCGAAGCGCGGCCTGGGGACACGGAGCTGGTGGTGGTGGTGTGGAACCTGCCGCCGCAGGCGGAGCCGCGCGGGTTCATCCAGTTCCTGTTCGACAACGTGTCCATCGAAGTGGAGGGGACGCGGGTGCCGTCGCTGGCGGTGGTGCCCACGACAGGGGAGATGCCCTCGTCGCTCGCGACGCTGACGCCGGTGGCGCCCACGGCGTTCCCGGCGGCGGTGGCGCCCATGTCCGCGCCACGCTTCGCGCAGGGCACGGGCGGCAGCGGCACGGTGGGGACGACGGGTGTCGCGACCACGGCGGGGCCGGGGACCGGCGCGGTGATTCCGGAGGTGGGCGCGGCGGGGACGACGACGGTCATCCTGCCTTCGGCGCCCGCACTGCCTTCGGAAGCGCCTTCGACGTACAGCGGGTCGTTCGCGCCCTCGGCGCCCACCAATCCGCCCTCGGTGGTGTCGGGAGTTACGCCGGGCTCCGCGGCCCCGGTGGGGCAGGGGACGTTCGCCACGCCGCCGACAGTGGCGGGCGTGTCCGTGGGGGGCTTCACCGCGCCGCAGATGTCCGCGCCGGACTTCAACAACTTCGTGGGCACCAGCCAGGTGAGCCCGGGCATCCTCGCCACGGTTCCACCGCTGTCGCAGTCCGCCAGCACGCCGGCGTCGCCCATCCTGGGCACGCCCGCGCCGCTCAACACCGGAACGCCCGGGCCGCTCCTGGGGACGCCCGCGCCGCTCAATTCCTCGCCGAGCATCGCGTTGCCGGCCACCCCGTCCCCGGCCAACGCCGCGCCCGCCACGGCTCCCGCGGCGGCCCCGGCACCGGCGGGTGGTGCCGCGGGGCCCGCGCCCTGAGGGAGTGTCGCGACGCCGCCGTGACCTGCCCGCCCGATGCGATTCAAACCTGTCCGACAGTCGGACAGGTTCGCGAGCCGCGCCTCTGACGGGGCCGCGTTTCGCACCGGCGGGCAGGGGGTGGGAAAATTGACCGGGCGCTACGGACCTGTAGCGTCCTGAGCATGCCCCCTCCCGTGGCAGCCCTCGCCACCCCCGCGATGTTGCGCCGTACCGACCCCGTTCGCGGGGCCGTGGAGCGCCTGGCCCGGACGCTGCCCGTGCGCGAGGACGCCACCGTCCTGCTGGACTTCGTGGAGGACGACCTCCGCGAGGGCCTGGATGCCCTGGGCGACGTGCAGGCGCACTTCTACGATCTGCTCCTGGCCCTCCACCGCGAGACGCTCACGCCGGTCGCCCTGATGAACGCGGGCGAGAACCTGCACGTGCTCCAGCGCCTGGAGGACCTGAACGAGGTGGTGACGCAGCTGCGCCGCCGCTTGTCGCAGGCCGCCGGGATGATCCGCAACGGCTGAAGCCGGGCGCTACATCGACTGGAGGAAGCGCACCAGCGCGTCCCGGTCGCTGGCGGACAGGTTGCGGAACCCCTCCCGCGCCCGCTCCGCCTCACCACCGTGCCACAGCACGGCCTCTTCCAACGTCCGGGCCCGCCCGTCGTGCAGGTAGCCCGAGTACGGAAGAATCGTCTGTGTCAGTCCCAGGCCCCACAGGGGCGCAGTGCGCCACTCGGTGCCGGTGGCGTCCCCATCCGGCCGCCCGTCCGCCAGGTCCGCGCCCATGTCGTGCAGCAGCAGGTCCGTGTACGGGTGGATGCGCTGATGCGACAGCTCCGCTACCGGGTGCTCCCCGGTCTCCAGCGTGTCGCGGTGGCACTTCACGCAGCCCAGGTCCTTGAACTTCGTCTCGCCGCGCTTCACCGCCGCGTTGTCCAGCGCCGTGCGCGCCGGCACCCCGAGCGACTGCGCGTAGAACACCGCTGAGTCCAGCGTCTTCATGGGCAGCTCGAAGCCGCCCCCCGCGTCCGGGAAGAGGGGATTCGTAATCCCCATGTCGTTGAAATAGGCCTCCGCTGACTGCTGCCGCAGGTTGGGGCTGTTCGCCTTCCACCCGAAGCGCCCCGGCACCAGCGCGAGCGCCTGCACGTCCCACACGGTGTTCAGCCGGCCGGAAATCCCGTCGCCGTTCGCATCCGTGGGGTCTTCCAGCGCCCGCAGCGTGGCCAAGTCCACCGCTTCCAGCAGTCCCAGTCCCACCACCGGCGGCGGCAGGCGCAGCGACGTGAGCATTCCCGCGGACGGGGACGAACCGTCCGGCATCACGATGGTGATGCGCGGCGAGCGCAGGCCATAGGCCGTCCCGTCCGCGTACTTCCCCGCGCGCTCCTCCCACGCGAGCGTCACGGTGGCCTCCGGCGACGCGCCGTAGACGGCCTGGTCTTGAATCTGGAGCCCCAGCCCGGGCACCGGCACCGAGCCGTTCGGGTGCTCTGGCGTGCCGTCCGGAAGGCTCACGCGCACCAGCAATTGCGTGCGCGTCGGTCCGCCCCCCATCACCGGCATGCCCCGCCCGTTGCGCAGGTGACAGCCATTGCAGGAGGCGTTGTTGTACGCGGGCCCCAACCCCGGGTTCACCGGGGCGGGGCCGGGCACGAAGACGGCCGCGAAGGCGGCGTCGCCCTCGCGGTGAAGCGCTTCATGCTCCGTGGTGAGGTTGGGGGCGGGCTGCGCGAACGCTCGCGACGTGCGGTCGTCGATGGTCGTGTCGCCCCCCGCGCGTGGCGAAGCCCCAGGGGCTTCGGCTTCCGTGCCGCAGCCCGCGAGCCACAGCAGCAGTCCGAGTCCCAGCGTCTGTCGCATTGCGTTCCCCCGCTCCCACATCAGGGAAGGATGATAGCCTTCACGTCCACCTGGAAGGTGTCGTGCAGCTTGCGGATGGCGGCCTGCGCACCCTCGATTTCATCCGCGGAGGCCGGGTCCTTGATGGACACCGGGAACGGCTCCGGCACCTTGCCCAGCGCCGCGATGGCCGCCGCGATCTCCGCCTTCACGCGCGTGTCCAGCGCCGCGTCGCGCTCCTTCACCACGTCCGACATGGACAGGCCCTTCTGCGCGGTCTCCGGGCGGTGGCCCAGGTAGACGTTCTCCACGCTGCGCATGTTGTTGGTGAAGTCAGACAGCGAGTTGAGCGCGAACTGGCTCTCCACCAGGTTCGCGTCCTTCGCGTCGTACGGGTCGGCGATCTTCCCGTTGGCCACCTCGTCCAGGATGACCAGGATGCCGCCCAGCATCTCCTGCGCGCCCGCCTCCACCGTGGGGTACGCCGTGTTGCCAGACCCACCCGCGGTGGCCAGCGTGTCGCGGTACGGCGCCTGGCCGTTCACGCCGGTCGCCCAGGACGCCGCCAGGTTGCCGGACACCGTCTTCAGCTCCGCCGTCAGCGCGAGCAGGTACTCGAACTGGCGCGCGTTGAACTCCTCCGGCTTCTTCACCTGGCCCTCGCCGAAGAGCAGGTACTCCGTCGTGTGGAAGCCCTTCTGCGTCTCCTGCAGGTTGCTCACGTACTGCTGGGACAGCGTGTCGTTGTTGCCGAGCACCGCGTCCAGGTCCGTGCGGTTCACCGGCCAGCTGTCCATCGCCGGGTCCCACCCGTTGCTGTCCACCGGCCCGAACAGGAAGGACTCGCTCTGCTCCCACGGCACTCGCGCGGCGAACCACGCGTCCTGTGCCCCCTTCAACGTCGTCGTGCTCGGGGCGTTCCTCAGCGCCTGCGCCGCCGCGTCCAGCTCAATCATGCGCGTGGCGAGCAGGTTGTACGTGGGCACCACCACGTTGTCGGCGAAGTTCACGACGAGCTGCTGATCCAACGACTCCAGGTTGGTGTCGTCGTCATCGCCACAGGCGCCCAGCAGGAGCGCTCCGCCCACGAGCAGGGAGAGTTTCAGGGAACGGGAGGACATGGGGTGTACCTTCAATGCCTTTCTTTGCGACAGCGTTTGAGACAGTCGGGGATGGCGGATCAGTAGACGAAGCCCGTCGACATCCGGAGCGCGTTCTCAGGCCGGAAGACGGAGCTGCCCATGCGCCGCTGGCTGAAGTCGAGCTTCAGCACGGCGAGCCCCGCGAGCGTGTAGCTGGTGCCCACCGTGTAGACGGTGCGCTCGAAGCGGGGGGGGTCGAACAGCTCGGCGCGGGGCTTGAACTGCGAATCCATGTAGTCGATGCGGACGTAGGGCTCCAACCGGTGGTTCCCGTCGAGCCCCAGCCAGGGCGCGATGTCGTAGCCCAGCTCGCCCCACGCGGAGAGCGCGTTGTCGGACACCGGCGTGCGCAGCACGTTGAGCAGGTTGGACAGACGCGCGTTGCGCGCGGACACCGCCGCGGCGTTGCCCAGGTGGCCGTACATCACCATCGCGTGCGCGCGCCACCGGTTGCGATTCACCGACAGGTGCACGTCCGCGATGAACAGGGGCGCGCTGATGTATCCGCACGGCGCCACCATGTTGGGGTTCGCGTCGTCGCACTGCTTCACCAGGTCCGGCTTGGGCCGGTTGCGCGTGGTGCCGCCGTAGTACGCGGACACGCCGAAGTTGAAGCCCTCGAAGCGCCGCACGTCCGCGCGCAGCACCCCCGCCAGGTCCGACGCGCGCACCAGCTCGAAGCGCTGCTGCAGGCCCGTGGCCACCCACGTATTCGAATTGAAGCCCGTGGAGTCCAGCCCGTTCACCACCTGCCCGGTGAGCCGCACGCCCCAGGGCGTGTCCCATCGCAGCTGCATCCCCATGTCGTTCCACGTGTTGGGGATGATGCGCGTCTCCGCCTCGGAGCGGATGGTGGCCAGGTAGGACGTGGGCAGGTAGTCCGCGAAGAGCGTGCCCACCGCGACGTAGAAGCGGCCCACGGACAGCTCCACGTCCCGGCCCAGCTTCTTCGTCAGGTACAGCTCCTCCACCAGCGCTTCACCGGCCTTCTCCACGTCGGTGTCGAACTCACCGAACTCCTCGTACTCCAGCTCCATCGCCGCGCCCGCGCCGCCGTGCTCGAACTCCACCTCGAACTCGGCCTCGAGCCCGTACTCCGGCAGCCCCGCTTCCAGCTCCAGCACCAGGCGCGTCGTGTCGAACACGAGCCGCGAGTCCTTCTGCGAGCCGTTCGCCCGGTTCTGGTTCTCGCCGTAGTTGAAGTACGCGAACTGGAGGTCCGCGTACGCGTTCACGGACAGGTCCAGCTTCGGCTTGCTGCCTACCGTCAGGACGCGCTCCTTCTCGTTCTCACCGACGCGGCCTTCGTCGGCGCGGGCCGCGGAAGGCATCAGGAACAGGGGGGCGCACAGCAAACTCAGGAGGGGGTGCAAGTGTTGGGGACGCATCGAGCGGCGCGCACCCTACGCTCGGATTTTTGATTTTGCAGACCATTCTCAACTTTGAGGCAATGAAAAGCCCGCGCTCCATGCGGGAGGCGGGCCTGGGGCGGGGGCTCAACCCCGCGTCACCACTTGAGATCTTCCTTGCCCTGCGCCTCCAGGGGTTTTTCACCGGGGCGCTTCACGCCGGTCAGCGTCAGACGCACCGCGCCCAGGTCGATGGCGCCCACGGCGGCCAGGGGGAGGCGGCGGTCGTCGTCGGAAATCCACACGTGGATGTCGCGCGTCTGCGACGGCCGGTCGATGCGCACGGCGGTGCCGGCCAGGTGCCAGGCGTCGAACTCGCCCAGGGGCAGCGACACGTGCTCGCGCTCCACCACGGTGGCCGTCATGCGCCACATGCGGCGGATGCCGTACACGTCGAAGCACACCGGCATGTCCTTCTTCAGGGGCAGCTGGCGGATGAGGTAGATGGCGCCCGCGACGTCCAGGCCGTCCTTGTCGTAGGCGTAGTCGAAGTGGCCCTTGGGGCGATCCCCAATCTGGTAGTCCACCTTGACGCTCTTGTCCTGCGCGCTGAAGTCCACGTTCACCTTGCGGCGCTGCTCGTTCTCCACGGCCTCCTCGGTGTAGCGCGAGGGGCGCAGCGTCTTGGGGTGCAGGTAGCTGGTCGCGCTGCCGCGCACGCGGCGCACCTTGGAGAACAGCGTGTTCGTCTGAGCCTCCACCAACACCGGCAGCGAGCCGTTGGCGGGGCGCTGCACGCGCATGGTGAGCTTGCCCGCCTTCGCGCCCATGGCGTCCATGTCGAACTCGAGCAGCTCCCCCGGCTTGAAGGCCAGCGGGGAGCGCAGCACGGGCAGGCCCTGCTCACACGGCTTCACCGCGACCACGGGCTCGTCCGGGGCCGGGGTGGAGGACGCGTCGCCGGTGTTCTCCGCGGTCGCCGCGGGCTTCGCCGGGTCGGAGGGGTCCGTCACCGTCGGGAGCCTGGAGGGACTCAGGATGTTGATGGGACGGGGCTGGGCCTCCTGGGCCTGTCCCGGGATGGCGCCAAGGGCGCTGAAGGCGAGGCAGGCCGCGACGAGGGTGCGCATGGGCTTCATTCTGCTTCCTCCCAGGGGGGAGTGACTACGGGGTTCCCCCGGAAGTCCGACGTCCGGAGCGCTTCGCTTGTTCAGCCGATTTCCGCTTCACGATGCGCTCGGTCACTTCCTTGCGCACCGCTTCCCATTCCGCCGGGTCCCGCGTGATTTCGTACCCGGACTTCGCCAGCCGCTTCGCCGCCGCCTTGGCGAAGGCTCCGTCGCCCAGGGAGGTGAGCAGGCGCAGGTATTCGTAGTCCTCCAGGCCGTCACGGATGTGTTTCAGCCGCAGGGAGACCACGGGTTGATGCTGCGTACCCCCCAGCTTCGCGGGCGTGCCCGGGTAGAAGAGGGTGCCGTCGCCGTTGCCGCCGAACTCGAAGAGGTCCGCCCAGACATCCTTCTTCGTGTTGTAGGCGAAGACGGTGTCGAAATAGAGCTCGCCGTCCACGCCGCTTTCGAAGGCCAGAGGGCCCATGGCGCGGTTGAGCGGGGCAGGGTGGTCCACCATGTACGAGGCCCAATCGCTGTACGCCTTGTCCAGCGCCCTGTCCGGCGGCGGGCCGCCCGTGCAACCATGGGCCATACAGCTCTGGTACCACCACACCTTCGCGCGCGAGCTCAGCTTCGTGCGAGCGGTCGAGGCGTTGGCCACGTTGTGGCACGTCTGCGGGCCTTCGCGCGGATAGAAGCAGTTGATGATGGGCGTGAGGATGTCCACGGAGCCCATGAGCGCGGGATTCAGCGACGTGGTGACGAGCACCGGGATGTCCCCCCCCGCGTCGCGCACGCGCCTGGACTGCGCCTTCACCAGCGGGAAGTCCGCGGGCTTGGGTTCGTCCTTGGCGTAGAAGAAGAGCTGCGCCTTCCAGCCCTTGTCCTCGAAGTGCTTCTGGAAGGCGCGGTAGTACGCGCTCTTCTCCGCGTCCGTGGAGGCCTTGCGGTTGTCACGCACGTCCGCCGTGGTGAAGCGCGCGCCGGAGGGCAGCACGCTTCCGTCCAGGAAGGGTCCCATCTCCGCGTCGTACGCGGTCCAGTCCAGCACCGCGCGGCCGTCCTGGAACTTCACCGGCGGCGGGTCCATGCCCATGCCGTGCGCGCTCACGCGGTGCTCCAGCAGCGCCTTGCCGTACTCGCGCAGGAGCGCCTTCGCCTCCGGAGACTCCGCCGGGATGCCGTGCCCCTTCGCGATGCTGTACAGCGAGATGCCGAAGCTGTTGGGCAGCGACGACGTCGCGGGCAGTTCGAAGGGCTGCACCTCCACGCGGAAGGGAACGGCCGGCAGCTCCTTTCCATCCACCGCCGCGCTCAGGCTCCCCGCATAGGTGCCAGGGGCCTGCTTCGCCGGAACGCAGACCTCCACGTAGACGACCGTCGGATGTCTGGGATTGGCGGGCGCCGACAGGGGCACCAGCGCGTCGGGCCACGGGCCCGTCTTGCCCTCGCCGTTGGAGGGCGTCTTCACGTCCAGGTAGGCCTCGCGCCACGCGTCCACGGTGAGCGGCGCGCCTGGCCCCTTGAGGGCCAGGGGCTTCATCGTCACGCGCGTCACGCCCTGGGGGAGCACCAGCTGCGTGCCCTCGCATTCACCCCGGGCGGCGCTGAGGCGGGCCTCCTTCGCGCCCTTCGGCGTCGCGTCCGGCCGCACCTTCACCAGCGGCGACACCACCTGCACTCCGCCCGGCGCGGCGGAAAGCGCCGCCGCCACTGCCCATGCCCAACCCACGCCCATGCCCCCTGCCTTCCCCTGGTTGGCGGACGACGCTTTTCAGTCGCCCGAGTTGTCCGCCCGGGCCACCGCCACCACGCGGCCCGGCTTGTAGTCCGTCAGCTCCGCCACGACGGTGCCCAGCGCGAAGTCCGCTTCGATTCGCACCGGCACGTGATGCGCATCCGCGCTGAGGTACGCCACCAGGTCGCGCTTGGATTCCAGCTTGCCGCCGAAGTCGGTGTGCACGCGCACGCGGAAGGTGTCTCGCGCTCCCGCGGGCGTCGTCACCGTCTCGCGGCCCTCCACCGTGGCGCTCATGGTGAACTGCTTGCTGCCGGTGAACACCGGGTAGGAGTAGGAGCGGCCCACCACCAGCTCCTGGCCGCGCAGCGCGAACGTCGCGCCCGCCACGTCCATGGTGCCCTCGGGCAGCGTGTGCTCGGACTCGCGCGGCGGGTCGCTCTCCTTCTGCTTGATGACCTTCGCGCCCGCTCCGTCCGCGGAAAGCTGGATGCGCTGGCGGCGGCGCTTGCGGTTCTCCTCCGAGTGCAGGTCGCTTCCCGTCACCCGCTGGCTGCCCGCGTCCCAGTACGACACGAAGCGGCTCTTGAGCGGGTAGACGCCCACCAGGTCGTCCGACTTCGCCATGGACACGATGGGCCACACGCTCTGGCCCCACTGCGTCATGGGCGCGCCCACCGTCACCGTCGCCGTGCCGGCCGTCAGCCCCAGGTAGCGCACCCGGTACTGGGCCTGCTCACCCGGGCCGAACGCCGCGCCGGTGGGCTCCTGGGCATGCGCCAGCGTGGACCCCATGAGTCCCACCACCGCCGCCGTGAACCCCCACCTGGACAGACTGCGCATCGGGTGTGCTCCCTTGCTTGCAAGTTAGGTGGCCGGCCCGCCCAAGCCAACCGCGCCCCTCAACCGCCCCCGCCACCGGACATTTCCAGGACGGGCGGCCGTGGGACAGCATTCAAAGCCGTCTGGCCGCCCTCCGGACGCGCCTGGGAAAGACTGACAGGGGACGGAAATGGCGGCCCGCAGGGGTACACGCCCGCAAGGGTCGCTGACAAATGGCGGACAGTCCGGCGCGCCTGCCTGGATGCCTGGCAGGGCACCCCCGGACGCAACGCCCGGTGCTAGCGTCCGGGGCCATGGCCAACGACTTCCACTTCGACGACGACGACTTCGCCAAGGACTCGGGCTCCGGCGGCAGCCGCGTGTTGAAGGAGTTCGACTGTCCCGGCTGCAACGCCAACAACCCCGTGGACGAGACGTTCACCGACGGGGACGAGGTGCGCTGCAACTACTGCGGCTGCGAGTACAAGGCGCTCGTCAACCAGGAGGGGCGGGTGCGGTTCCGCGAGCTGTGAGCGGGCTTCAGGCGCGCTCGCCGAAGATGGCGGTGCCCACGCGCACGGCGGTGGCGCCCTCCAGGATGGCCTGCTCGAAGTCGTGCGTGGTGCCCATGGACAGGGCCCTCAGCGCATGCGTCGCCGCCAACTCGCGCAGCCGGGCGAAGCCCTCGCGCATCCGCGCCACGTCGTCCGTGGGCGGCGGCAGCGCCATCAGCCCCACCACCTGGAGGTTCGGCAGCTCGCGCACCTGCGACAGGAAGCCGCCCAGCGCGTCCGGGGTGAGCCCGTGCTTGGTGTCCTCGCCGCCCAGGTTGAGCTCCACGTAGCAGGGCAGGGGAGGGGAGCCCGCGCGCCGCTTCGACAGCTCCGTGGCGACGTCCAGCCGCTCCAGCGCATGGAAGGCGTGCGCGACGCGGGCCACGTACTTCACCTTGTTCGTCTGCAGCGACCCGATGGCGTGCCAGCGCAGTCCGTCCAGGTCCTTGAGCTCCTCTGCCTTGTCCCGCAGCTCCTGGGCGTAGTTCTCCCCGAAGTCGCGCTGCCCCGCGGCGTACGCCTCGCGGATGAGCGCCGCGGGCTTGAGCTTGGACACGGCCACCAGCGTCACCGACGACTCCGGCCGCCCCGCGCTCGCGCAGGCCTTCGCCAGGCGCTCGCGCACCCGCGCCAGGTTGTCCGCCACGCTGCTCATCGCTGACCTTCCGTCCAGGGCAGCGGCATGCCCACGCGCTTCAGCAACGCCAGCGTCTCTCCCAGCGGCAGGCCCACGACGTTGGAGTGGCTGCCGTCAATTCCCTGCACCAGGAAGCCGCCCTTGCCCTGGATGGCGTAGGCGCCCGCCTTGTCCAGCGGTTCGCCGGTGTCCGCGTACCAGGCAATCTCATCCGGCGAGAGCGTGCGAAAAGTCACCTGCGTGCGAACCACCTGGGCGTCCCGGGCACGGCCGGCCACCGCGATGCCGGTGAAGACCTCATGGATCCGGCCGGACAGCCGGGCGATCATCCGCCGCGCCTCCGCCGCGTCCCGGGGCTTGCCGAGCAGCTCCGACCCCAGGGCCACGGTGGTGTCCGCGGCCAGCACCCATGCGTCCGGGTGTCGGGTGGCGACCGTGCGAGCCTTCTCCACGGCCAGCCGGAGCACGTAGTCCGACGCAATTTCTCCGGCCATCGGCGTTTCATCGATATCCGCCGCCGCCACGGTGAAGCGAAGGCCCAACTGGGCCAATAAATCCTTGCGCCGGGGCGATGCGGAGGCGAGAACGAAGCGTTCGGTTGGATCCATGGGCGGGTGCGGGATGTTTCGCGCTCGCGGGCCTTAGCAGACTTGCGCTCCAGAGGGCACCTCGATGAATCCCGCGGACCTCCTGTCGGCCATGAAGCGGACAGTGGAGCAACTGGCCGCCTACAACGAGATGGCCAAGGCGCTGACCTCCACGCTGGAGCTGCGCGAAGTGCTCGCGCTGGTGATGCAGAAGGTCAGCGCACTGCTCAAACCGCGCAACTGGTCGCTCATCCTCCAGGACGAGCGCAGCGGAAAGCTCTACTTCGAAATCGCCGTGGGGGAGGGCGCCGAAGCGCTCAAGGGCCTCCAGCTCAATCCGGGGGAAGGCATCGCCGGGGCGGTGTTCTCCTCGGGCGTCGCGCGGCTCGTCCACGACGTGGCCGGCGATTCCAGCTTCGCGCCCCGCTTCGATGAGGCCTCCGCCTTCCACACCCGCTCGCTGCTCGCCGTGCCGCTGGTGGCGCGCGAGCGCGTGCTGGGCGTGATTGAGCTGGTCAACGGCCCCACCGAGCCCGGCTTCACGCATGACGACCTCACCGCCCTGTCCGCCATCGCGGACTACGCGGCCATCGCCATCGAGAACGCGCGCAACTTCCGCCGCGTCCAGGAGCTCACCATCACGGACGAGCACACCGGCTGCTTCAACGCGCGGCACCTGCGCGCGCAGCTGGAGCAGGAGGTGAAGCGCTCGGCGCGCTTCCGCCACCCGCTGTCGCTCGTGTTCCTGGACCTGGACCACTTCAAGTCCATCAACGACCGGCACGGGCACCTGGTGGGCAGCGCCACGCTCAAGGAGGTGGGGGACCTGCTCATCAGCCTGGGCCGCCACAACCTGGACGCCGTCTTCCGCTACGGCGGCGACGAGTTCGCGGTGATGTTGATTGAGACGGACAAGGAAGGGGCCCAGGTCATCGCCCAGCGCATCTGCGAGGCGTTCCGCGGCCAGCGCTTCCTGCGCGCGCAGGGGCTGGACGTGGCGCTCACCGCGAGCGTCGGGGTGGCCTCCTTCCCGGAGCACGCCACCACTTCCACGGACCTCATCCGCGCGGCGGACTTCGCCATGTACGCGGCCAAGGGCCGGGGCCGGGACCGCATCGCGGTCTCCGAGGCCCCTTCGGCGGAGGGGACCCCGCTCGAGGTCCCCTACGCCCGCTCCGGCGGGTGACTACCCCGCGGCGCCCAACACCGAGTCGATGGCCTCGTTGTTGGTGACGACGTTGCCGCTCTTCTTCAGCGACTTGAGGAAGGACTCCGTCAGCTCGATCTGCTTGGCCTGACGGGCCTGGGTGCGCAGCTCCTCCTTGCGCTTGTCGAAGCCCGCGGTGTCCGGCTTCTCGCGCTCCACCACCTGCGCGACGATGTTCGCCTCGCCCACGGTGAAGACCTCGCCCAGCACCGCCGGACCGCTGGCCTCGAAGGTGGCCTTCACCAGGCCCGGCGCCGGACCCAGGTGCGGCACGGAGTCACCCTGAGCGGTGAAGCTGTCCGTCTCCACGGCCTCCGGCTTCGTCTCCGCCTCGAAGCGCAGCAGCGCGGGCTGCTGGCCGGCGGGGACCGGGAACTGCTCCTTCAGGGACTTGCCGGCCTTCGCCGCCGCCAGGGCCTTCTCGGCCTCCGCCTTCGCCAGCCCCTTCGCCTGCTCCTGCTTGTAGAGGCTGGTGGCGATCTCGCCCTTCACGTCGTCCAGCTTCTTGGCCTGGGCTTCCTTCTTCTCCTCCACCTTCACCAGGTGCACGCCCAGCGCGGACTCCACCGGCTGCGTCACTTCCCCGGCCTTCAGGGAGAACGCCGCGTCGGCCAGCGCCGGGTCCCACGTGGTGCGCTCCACCCAGCCCAGCTCGCCGCCCTTCAGCTTGGTGGCGTCGTCGTCGCTGCTCGCCTTGGCCAGCGTGGCGAAGTCCTTGCCGCCGTCCAGCTCCTTGCGCAGGCCTTCCGCCTTCGCCTTCGCCTGGGCCTTCTGCTCGGGCGTGGCGTCCGGGGCCACCTTCACCAGAATCTGGCGGGCGCGGATCCGCTCCGGCACGTTGTAGACGAAGCTGTTCGCCGCGTAATAGTCGGCGATCTCCTTCTCGTGCGTCTTCTGGAACTCCGCGAGCTTCGCGGGCGTGGGCGCGGGGACCTTGTCCGCGAACATCGTGGGCAGGAAGCGGGCGAACACCAGCTTCGCCTGGTTGCCTTCCTTCTCGTAGCGGGCGCGGACCTCGTCGTCCGACACCACGGCACCCGTGCGCACCACGTCCAGCATCTTCTGGGCGGCCATCTGCCGGCGCAGCTCCTGCTCGTACTCCTGGGGCGTGCGGCGGTAGAAGTCGCGCAGCACCTGCTGGTAGCGGGCGAAGTCGAACGCGCCTTCCTTGCTATGGAAGTCGGTGTTCTCGTGGATGAGCTTGCGAAGCTCCTCATCCGAGGGGCTGATGCCGTGGCGCTCCGCCGACTGGGCGAGCAGCTCCGCGTTCACCAGCCGGTCGAGCACCTGCTTGTCCAGGCCGAACTGGCGGGCCACCGACTCCGGGATGGGGTTGCCCTGCGAACGCAGGAAGTTCATCTGCCGCGACCAGGCCATGCTGAAGTCGCGTACAGGGATCTCCTTGCCATTCACCGTGGCCACCGCGCTGGCGGTGGGCGCCTGGCTGCCCTTGTCCGCGAACCCGTTGCTGCCAGGGCCGAACTGGAGCGTGAACACCACGGCGATGCCGATGATGAACAGGAGGGAGAAGACCTTCCGGGGATTCAAACCGTCCATTGTGGTCACTTCACGGTCGGAAGCGCCCGCGAATCACCTTGCGGAAGGTCTCGCGGCGCCGTGTTGTTGGTAGCCCGGCCGGTGGGGATGCATGAGTGTCAACACCCCCTCATCCGGGCCTTGACTGCCTAGGACAACAGACCGGAAAATGCAAGCGATTCAGCCAGCTTAGCCCGACCCTCTCCCCCTTCCATCCGCGTCCTTCGCCCACCCCGGGAAAGCCCCCGTCCGTGCTGTCTCTTCTCAAGCGGTACCGCCGCTTCCTCCTCGTAGCCGCCCTCCTCCTGTACCCCCTCGGCGCCTTCCTGCTGGGCGGGCGGCGTGGCCGCGACCCGAACTTCGTCGACCGGGGCGTCATCGCGCTCACGGCCCCCGTGCAGCAGGGGCTCACCGCCGGCATCGACGGCGCCGTGGCCGCGGTGCGCAACTACCTGGACCTGCGCGGCGTCCGTCAGGACAATGACGCGCTGCGGCTGGAGAACCTGCAGCTGCGGGCGACGGTGCAGGCCCTGGGCGAAGCCCGCTCGGAGAACGGGCGGCTGCGAAAGCTGCTGGCGTACGCGGAGGCCGTGCCCGGACCGGAGATTCCGGCGCGGGTGGTGGGCGTCAATCCGGTGGCCAAGCTCCTGTCGGTGCGGATCAGCAGCGGGGAGAAGGACGGGGTGTTCCGGGGCATGTCGGTGGTGACGCCGGACGGGATTGTCGGGCAGGTCATCCGGTCCACGGGCGGCTACGCGGACGTGGCGCTGGTGACGGATCCGCAGAGCCGGGTGGCGGTGCGGGTGCAGCGCTCGCGGGCCCGAGGCACGGCGGCGGGCGCGGGCAGCGGCCCCCTGACGCTGGAGAACATGCTGCGCACGGAGGACGTGGAGGACGGCGACCTCATCATCACCTCCGGCACGGACGGCATCTATCCTCCGGGGCTGGTGGTGGGGCGGGTGACGCAGCTGGAGAAGAAGGAGCACGGCATGTTCCAGGGCGCGGACATCACTCCCGCGGTGGACACCAGCCGGCTGGAGGAGGTGTTGGTGGTGGGCAGTCCGTACAGTGAGATGACCGCCACCGGCGGGGCCTCCACGGAGGGCACGCAGAAATGAAGTTCCTGGTGACCGTCATGCTGGCGCTGGTGCTGCTCACGCTGGAGTCCGTGTTCGTCCAACAGGCAGGGCTGGTGCTGGGCCGCGTGGACGTCACGGTGGTGCTGGTGGCCTTCCTCGCGCTCCGGGCGAGCCTCACCGAGGGGGCGTGCTCCGCCTTCGCGGTGGGCTACCTGCTGGACCTGATGAGCGGCCAGCCCACGGGCCTGTTCACGTTCCTCGCGGTGTTCACCTTCCTGGTGGGCCGCCTGGTGGCGTCGTTCGTGGACGTGCGAGGGCCCGTGGCCTTCGCGCTGTTCGCCATGGGCGCGGACCTGGGGCACGCCCTCTTGTCCACGTTCTTCACGTGGCTCACGCTGAAGGACGGCTCCACGGCGCCGCAGCTCTCCGGCATGCCGGTGCAGCTGGCGCTCACGGGCGTGGCGGCCCTGTTGCTCT
This sequence comes from Corallococcus sp. AB030, assembly GCF_003668965.1. NCBI lineage: Bacteria > Pseudomonadati > Myxococcota > Myxococcia > Myxococcales > Myxococcaceae > Corallococcus > Corallococcus sp. AB030. The sequence goes on along the minus strand of NZ_RAWQ01000011.1, from coordinate 59,391 downwards.
TCCCGCTGTTCAAGCGGTTTGAAGTGGCGCAGGAGCGCCCGGCGGGGTTGCTCCGTTGACGCCTCCGACCATTGGCAACACCACTCCAGGCCGGGACCTGAAGCGCCGCTTCCTGTGGCTGGGCCTGGCCATGTCGCTGGGCATGGTGGCGCTGGCCATCCAGCTGTACCGGCTCCAGCTCATCCGCCATGAAGAGTACGCCGCCAAGAGCGTGGCGAACTTCGTGAAGGAGGTGCGCCTGCGCGCCGACCGCGGCGTCATCAAGGACGCGCGCGGCACCATCCTGGTGGACAGCCGTCCGTCGTTCGACGCCTTCGTCACTCCGGCTTTCTGCACGGACTGCTTCGAGCAGGTGATTCCCCGCCTGGGCGAGCTGCTCCAGTGGGACCCCGAGCAGCGCAAGAAGATTGAAGACCTGGTCCGCTCGAGCCGCCGCAACGCGCCCTTCCAGCCGGTGCCGGTGCGCGTGGACCTGACGCGCGACGAGTACGACCGGCTCAACGCCCGGCGCGACATCCTGGACGGCGTGGAGGTGGTGCCCGTGCCGCACCGCAACTACCGCGCGGACACGGTGCTGTCGCACGTGCTGGGCTACATGAACGAAATCACCCAGGAGGAGCTGGAGCGCCTCAACGGGGACGGCGCGAAGTACGCGCTGGGCGACTACATCGGCCGGCGCGGCCTGGAGCGCTACTTCGAGTCCAAGCTGCGCGGGCGGGACGGCGTGCGCAAGGAAGTGGTGAACGCGCGCGGCCAGACGATTGAAGAGCTCAACGACAAGCTGGGGGAGAACGCCGTCATTCCGCCCACGGCCGGCAGCAACGTGGTGCTCTCCATCGACATGCGCCTCCAGGAGGAGGCGGAGCGCGCGTTCCCGGGCGTGACGGGCGCGGTGGTGGCCATCGACGTGAACACCGGCTTCATCAAGGCGCTGGTGTCCCGCCCCGGCTTCGACCCCAATCTCCTGACGGGCCGCGTGACGCCGTCGCAGATGGCCACGCTGGCGAGGGATCCGCTCCACCCGATGATCAACCGCGTGGCCGCGGAGCACTACAGCCCGGGCTCCACGTTCAAGGTCGTGACGCAGCTGGCGGCCTTCAAGTCCGGGGCGTTCCGGCCGGAGACGGTGGTGCACTGCTCCGGCGGCTACCGGCTGGGCGCGCGCGTGTGGCGCTGCCACAAGGACAGCGGCCACGGGCCCCTGGACGGCCGGGGCGCCATGAAGGCGTCGTGCGACGCGTGGTTCTACAAGGTGGCGGACACCATCGGCCTGGACCCCATCGCGGAGATGGGCAAGTCGCTGGGCCTGGGCCGCCCCACCGGCATCGGCGTGGTGGCGGAGGTGCCGGGCATCATGCCGTCCAGCGCGTACCACGACAAAGCCTCGCCGGGCGGCTACACCAAGGGCATGGCGCTCAACAGCGCCATCGGGCAGGGCGACGACAACGTGACGCCCCTGCAACTGGCGCTCGTCTACGCGGCCGTGGCCAACGGCGGGAAGCTCTACAAGCCGCAGATGGTGCAGCGGCTGGAGAACCTGGACGGGCAGGTGATGGAGGAGTTCAAGCCGGAGGTGGTGTCTCAGACGGACATCAACCCCGCGCACCTGAAGGCCATCGTGGAGGGCCTGGAGGCGGTGGCGCAGGAGCCCGGCGGCACCGCGTACCGCGCGAAGCTCAAGTCGGGCCTGCCCGCGGACTTCCTGGTGGCGGCCAAGACGGGCACCGCGCAGGTGGCGCGCATCGGCGCCGTGCGTCTGAAGACGCACCAGATGAGCTACTTCGAGCGCGACCACGCGTGGTTCGCCGGCTTCGCCCCCGCGAACAAGCCGGAGCTGGCCGTGGTGGTGCTCAACGAGCACGGCGGCCACGGCGGCGTGGACGCGGCGCCCACGGCGCTGGCCGTGATGAAGAAGTACTTCGAATTGAAGGCGCAGGACGCGACGTCACCGCCGCCCCGCGCCAACCAGCCCTACACGCCGTCGCTGCCGCCGGCGCCCAGCCTGGATGAAGCCTCGCTCACCCGCGCGGTGCCGCCGCCCAAGGTGAACCTGCCGGGAGAGCCCATCCAGCCGCCCTCGGAAACCGGAGACGACAGTGCAACTGCGGATTGAGCGCCGGATGATGCCCCACGTGCCGTGGGGGCTCGTCGTGTGCGTGCTGGGCGTGTGCGCGCTGGGCATCTGGAACCTGGCGTCCGCGTCCCGGCCCCCCATGGCGCCGGTGTGGACCAGCCAGGCGCTCTACCTGGGCGTGGGCCTGGGCGCGGTGCTGATGGTGTGCCTGGTGGACTACCGCTGGATCCAGCGGATGGCCTTCCCCATCTACGTGCTCAACATCCTGGCGCTGCTGGCGTTGCGGCTGGTGGGGCATACGGCCAAGGGCGCGGAGAGCTGGTTCGTCATTGGCCCGTTCCGCCTGCAGCCCGCCGAGTTCATGAAGATTGGCGTCGTGCTGATGCTGGCCAAGGTCTACCACGACGACTTCCAGCCCAATCAGCCGTCCTACGGGCTCGTACGGCTGTGGAAGCCGGTGCTGGTGGTGATGGTGCCCTTCACGCTGGTGCTGGTGCAGCCGGACCTGGGCACCGCGCTGATGATCTTCCTGTCCTCCGGCACCGTCATCCTCTTCGGCAAGGTGCGCTGGTACCTGGGCGCCACCATCGTGGCGGGCGTGCTGGTGGGCGGCCTCATCATCTGGAACGACTACGTCCGGGAGATGCCCGAGCCTCGCAGCACCGTCGTGCGCCACTACCTCAAGAAACACCAGAGCCAGCGCATCTCCGGGTGGTTGGACCCGGAAGCGGACCTGCGCGGCAGCGGCTATCACGCCGCGCAATCCAAGATTGCCGTGGGCTCCGGTGGCCTCACCGGCAAGGGCTGGCGTGAGGGAACCCAGACAGGTCTGCGCTTCCTGCCGGAACAGCACACGGATTTCATCTTCTCCGTGTGGGCCGAGGAGCACGGCTTCTTCTCTTGTCTCCTGTTGCTCGTGCTCTACGGCGGCATCTTCATTCTCGGGCTGGGCGTGGGATTCAGTGCACGAGACCGTTTTGGAGCGTTCGTCGCGGTGGGGGTGGTGGCCACACTTTTCTGGCAGGTGTTCGAAAACATCGGCATGGTCATTGGCCTGTTGCCGGTGACGGGCATCACGCTGCCCCTCATGAGCTACGGCGGCTCCTCGATGCTGTCGGTGATGTTGTGCATCGGGCTGCTGGTGAACATCAGCATGCGCCGTCACATGTTCTGACGGCCGCGGAGGCTTCCGATGGTGGTGCAGAGGAAGGGTGTGACGACGGCGAAGGCCGGCACGGCGGTCCGCGGGCCGGAGGACACGCAGGCACCCCGGCCGTTGGTTCCGCCGGTGGGCACTTCACGCAACGTGCCCCTGCCCAGCGCGGTGCCCCGCATCGAAATGAACCAGGGGGAGCCGGAGCACCGGCACTTCCCGCGCGCGCAGCTGGCCACGCACTTCGACCTCTGGATGGAGGACGACGCGGGCGGCCGGCGCTTCTCCGCCGGGCTCACGTCCGTGAACGTGAGCGTCAGCGGTGCCTTCCTCGCGAGCACCTTCTTCCTGCCCATGGGCTCGGTGGTGCGCGCGCGCTTCGCGCTGGAGGAGGGGGCCGCCCCCGTGGAGGCTCGCGCGGAGATTGTGCGGGAGGAGCGTGGCCCGGAGGAGGAGGGCCGCAGCGGGTTCGCCCTGCGCTTCCTGGACTTCTCAGGTCAGACGGAGGTGGCGCTCGCCCGGCTCTTCCTGGGCATGCGCCTGAGGGCCTTCACGGAGGACTACCTCAAGTCCCAGCGCGCCCGCTCCCTGCCCAATGAGCTGGAGCGGGTCATCGACGTGATGGCGGCCTGGGAGCTGCTCAAGGCCACCACGCCCGGAGACCCCTGGCGCGGCGAGTAGGGCCCCGGTACGGGGGTCAGGCGGGCTTGCCGGTGGCGATCTGCCTGCGGCGCTCGGCCTGGTAGTGCGCGGAACACAGGCCCTTGGAGCGCTGCTCGCGGGTGCAACCACTCACCGTGCAGCGGCGGTCCATGGGCACCGGCCCGCCCGCCACCGTCTTGGGGGGACGGCCGCGGCGGCGACCCGCCATCACCGCGCCATTGCCCGGCGACGCCGTGACGGCGCCCATGCTCGGCATTCCCGTGTTCAGCGCGCGCAGCATGCCGCGGCCGATGGCATCACCCAGGGCCTCCGCCCACGACGTCAGGGCAGGGGTCAGCGGTGCTTGCGAGGTCAATTCTTTGCGAAGGCGTGCCATGAAAACTCCTGTAGAAACTCGCCAATCAAGACAGGCGTGTACTCGCGACTTCTGTCTGTTGTGGCGAACTCTGTCAACAAGACATGTTGGGGTCGTGTTTGACTCGTAATGCAATTTCAATGTCTGTTGAACAAAACACGACGGGAGGATCGCCCAGCCGTCCCTGTCGGGCGTTTGTCTCAAGGGCAGAGAAATGTCTGCGTCAGGGGGCAACCTGCACCCGGTACGTGAAAGCCCTTAGCGTCGCGGTGAGTTGTCTTTCTACAGACATATCGAACCGCCAGGCATGTCACGCCGGGGTGTCTGGTTGGGAGCCCAGACGCAGCGTCCCCTCTCACCGGGCGCGGAGTCTGGCGGTGAGAGCCAGCGGCGCCGTGGGTGGGAGGGGACGAAGGAGACGGCCGCGAAGCGCGGGCCCGTCACCGGGGACACACGGACTTAGAGACTCTTCCGGATCGCGTCCTCGATGCGCGACTTCGGCACCGCGCCGACAATCTGCTCCACGACCTTGCCGCCCTTGAAGAGCAACAGGGTGGGGATGGAGCGGATGCCAAACTGCTGAGGCGTGTCCTGGTTCGCGTCGATGTCCATCTTCGCGAACGTCACCTGGCCCTTGTACTGGGCGGACAGCGCCTCCACGGAGGGCGCGATGGCGCGGCAGGGAGCGCACCAGGTGGCCCAGAAGTCCACGAGCACGGGTTGTTGAGAATCCAGGACCTGCTTCTGGAAGTCCGAATCACTGATGTTGATCACGTCGCCAGCCATGTCGTCACCTCGTGTCTACTGCTTGAGTAGGATACGTCCTGAGCTTCGCGTCCGGCGGGTGCCAGGGGGGCGGGAAGGCCGGGCCGCTTCCGGTGGAACGGATGCCGCATCTGGCCGGAGGTTGCACCCCATTTCCAGGCCCGCCGGACATGAGGGTGGTGTAGTCTGTGGGGCGTGACGAAGCTCTTCCTGTCCCAGGCCCAGCTCGAGGAGTGGGCGCTGGAGGACAAAGCAGACCTGCGCGAGGGCCGCCTGGTGGTCGCCGCCGAAGGCGGGAGCACCTGGCCGCTCACACCCGCTGTCCACGTGGTGCAGCTGGTGTCCGGGGAGGACACGCACCAACTGGTATCCCGGGTGAAGACCGAGGAGCAGCTCGGCCGGCTGGGCGCCGAGCAGATGGCCGACTCCATCCTGGTCGGGGACTCCGCGTACGAAGTCGTTCCGGGTTATGTCGCGGAGGTGGGGGCGCCCGCCCCCGAGCGCAAGCCCAATTCGGAGACCGACCTGCTGGCGGCCTTCATTCTCAATAAAATGTAAAACGGGCTGAGGCAGGACTGAATGCCTCCTCGGCCGGGGTTATGAGCCTGCCGCCATGAGCCATACGCTCGTCTCGCTCGCCTGCCACGCCTACGGCCTGGCCGCGCTCGTCTACCTCGCCTTCCTGGTCCGCCAGTCCCAGGTGCTCGCCGTCACCGGCCGGGTGCTGGTGGGGACCGGGCTGCTGATGCATTGCGTTGCGCTCATGGGCCTTCTGAGCGCGCAGGGGGGCCGGTTGGTGGGCCCCGCGCAGGGCATGTCCACCTTCGCCTTCCTGCTGCTAGCGCTCTTCCTGGCGCTGGATGTGCGCTACCGCAAGCCCGTCATTGGCGCGTTCCTCACGCCGCTGGCGGTGGCGGTGCTGCTCATCGGGATGCTGTTGCACGGCGGGTCCACGCCGCTGCCGGACGCGGTGCGCCAGCCGCTGTTGCCGGTGCATGTCACCATCGCGCTTCTGGGCATGACGGCCTTCGGTGTGGCGGCGGGGGTGGGCGTCATGTACCTGCTGATGGAGCGGGAGGTGAAGGCCAAGCACTTCGGGCTGCTCTTCTCCCGGCTGCCGTCCCTGGAGTTCCTGGACACGCTCAACCGGCGGCTCGTGGTGTGGGGGTTCATCGCGCTGTCGCTCACGCTGGCGACCGGCGCCCTGTTCACCACCACGCTGCGGGGGCTCGCCTGGGCGCTCGAAGCCAAGCACGTGGCGACGTTCGTCGCCTGGGGCGTGTTCGCCGCGCTCGTCAACGCGCGCATCTTCGCCGGCTGGCGTGGCCGGCGGGTGGCGCTGCTCACCATGGCCGGCTTCTGCCTGGTGCTGGTCTCCTTCCTGTCGTCCTACGACCTGTCCGCCGCTGGCCCGGGGATGCCGTAGCCATGGAAATCATCTGTATCGGCGTGTCACACCGCACCGCGCCCCTGGGTGTCCGCGAGCGGCTGGCATTGCCTGAAGCCCGGCAGTCGGAAGTGTTGCAGCGGCTGGCGCAATCGCCCGTGGAGGCGCTCTGGGTGTCCACGTGCAACCGCGTGGAGGTGTACCTGGCGGCCCCCAGCGCGGAGCTGGCGCGGGAGCGCGCGCGGGAGACGCTGCACTCGCTGGGCGGCGCGGAGGCGTTGGAGCACCTGTACGAGCACCAGGGCGAGGCGGCGCTCGTGCACCTGTTCCGCGTGGCGTCCAGCCTGGACTCCATGGTGCTGGGCGAGGCGCAGATTCTTGGGCAGGTGAAGGACGCCTTCGAGCGCGGTCAGGGCGCGGGCGCGGTGCGCGGTGAGTTGACGCGTGCGTGCGCGGCGGCGTTCGGTTGCGCCAAGCGCGTGCGCACGGAGACGGCGGTGGGTCGCGCGGCGACGTCCATGGCGTCCGCGGCCGTGCAGCTGGCGAGCAAGGTGTTCGACGGGCTCAAGGACAAGACCGTGCTGGTGGTGGGCGCGGGAGAGATGGGTGAGCTGGCGGCGCGGCACCTGAAGAACGCGGGCGCCGGGAAGCTCATCGTGACCAACCGCACGCTCGCCCGCGCGGAGGCGCTGGTGGCGGAGGTGGGCGGTGTGGCGAAGCCCTACGAGGAGCTCTTCACGCTGCTCGGCGCCGCGGACGTGGTGGTGACGAGCACCGCGTCGCCGGTGCCCATCTTCACGCGCGAAAATGTCGGCGCGCTGGGCAAGGCGCGCAAGGGACGGCCGCTGTTCATGGTGGACCTGGCGGTGCCGCGAGACATCGACCCGGCGGTGGGGACGTTGGACTGGGTGCACGCGTACGACGTGGATGACATCCAGAAGTTCGTCGCGGACAACACCGCCGCGCGCGCGGAAGAGGCGCACAAGGCGGGCGGGCTGGTGGCGCAGGAGGTGGCGCGCTTCGCCCGGGAGCGCGCGCTGCGCGACGGCATGCCCGTGCTGGCGCGCCTGCGTCAGCGCGCGGAGGCCATTGCCCGCGCGGAGGTGGAGCGCACGCTGCTGGGCCTGGGCGACGGCCTCACCGACAAGCAGAAGAAGAGCATCGAGGCCATGGGGCGAGCCATCGTGAACAAGCTGTTGCATGAGCCCACCGCGCGCCTGCGCGCCGTGGGCCCGCAGGGTGAGGGCAACCGGTTGGCTGGCGCCGCCGCGGAGCTGTTCGGCCTCACGGAGGCGGAGGCCGCCGCCATCGCTCCGGAAGAATCCGCCGCACCTCCACAGGAGGCGCGCAACACCGTGGTGGCCACCGGGAGCCGGCGATGAAGGCGATGAAGACGGTGCGCATCGCGACGCGGGAGAGCCCGCTGGCGCTGTGGCAGGCGAATCACGTGGCCTCGCTCCTCACCGAGCGCAACCCCGGCCTGGAGGTCACCCTGGTGAAGATGATCACCGAGGGCGACCGCTTCCTGTCCGCGCCGCTGTCCGCGGTGGGCGGCAAGGGCCTGTTCGTGAAGGAGATTGAGCAGGCCCTGCTCGACGGCCGCGCGGACGTGGCGGTGCACAGCCTCAAGGACATGACGTCGGTGTTCCCGGAGGGGCTCATCCTGGCGGCGGTGCCGGCGCGCGAGGACCCGCGCGACGCATTCTGCAGCCCGGACGGGCACACGCTGGCGATGCTGCCCGCGGGCGCGAAGGTGGGCACGTCGTCGCTGCGGCGCAGCTGCATCCTGCGCGCGCGCCGGCCGGACCTGGAGATCGTCTCCCTGCGCGGCAACGTGCAGACGCGCCTGCAGAAGACGCGCGATTTGCAGCTCGCGGGCGCCATGCTGGCGGCGGCGGGGCTCAAGCGCCTGGGATTGGACCACCACATCACCCAGGTGGTGCCGGTGGCGGAGAGCCTGCCGGCGGTGGGGCAGGGCGTGTTGGCCATCCAGTGCCGCGAGGCGGACGCGGACGTGCGCGCGCTGCTCGCCCCCCTGGAAGACGCCCTCACGCGCAACGCCGTGCGGGCCGAGCGCGCCTTCCTGGCGAAGCTGGAGGGCGGCTGCAGCGTGCCGCTCGCCGGCCACGCCACGGTGGAGGACGGCCAGGTGTACCTGCGCGGATTGGTGGGCCGGCCGGACGGTTCGCTGGTGGTGCGGGGCGAGGTGAAGGGGCCCGTACCGGAAGCGGAGCGGCTGGGCGAATCGCTCGCGGACGAGCTCCTTTCGCGCGGGGCGGGAGACATCCTGCGCGATTTCGGCCGCCGCGAAGGCGCGTCCCGCGCCTAGAGTGCCAGCCCGTGGACCGGCGACTGGATGGCATCCGAATCTTGGTGACGCGCCCCCGTGAGCGGGCAGAGGAGCTGTGCTTCCTCCTGGAGGACGAGGGCGCGGAGGTCCTCAGCCTGCCGCTGTTGGAGCTGCATCCGCCGGAGGACCCGCGCCCGCTCGCGTCCGCCGCGGAGCACGTGCAGCGCTACCACTGGGTGGTGTTCGCCAGCCCCTCCGCCGTGGAGTCCTTCCTGGAGGCCCTGCGGCTCGCCGGCACGTTGGACCGGCTGTCCCGCGTGAAGCTGGCCGCCGTGGGGCCGCGCACCGCGAGGGCCGTGGAGGGCTTTGGCCTGAAGGTGGAGGCAGAACCCCACGAGGGCACCGGCGCGGCGCTCTTCACCGCCCTGCGCGACGTGCTGGGGCCGGAGGACGACGTGCTCCTGCCCGCGGCGGAGGAGGGGCGGCGGGAGTTGGAGGACGGCCTGCGCGACCTGGGCGTGCGTGTCACGCGCGTGACGGCCTATCGCAGCGCGCCGGCCGCCGTCGACCCGGAGGCGCTCGCCCAGCTGGCCGCGTCCCCGCCCCAGGTGGTGCTCTTTGCTTCGCCGCGCACCGCGGAGGCCTTCGTGGAGGGGGTGGGCCGTGAGCCGCTGGCCTCCGCGAAGGTGGTGGCCATTGGCCCCACCACGGCGACCGCGCTGACGCAGCTGGGAATCCCCGTGGCCGCCGTGGCCGAGCGTCCCACGCCCGAAGCGCTGGTGGATGCCACCGTTCGCGCCGTTCACGGGTAGACTGCGCGCCCGGTGACGTCCGGGCGCCCAGTCGGAGCGCCCCGTGCGGACGTGACGTGACGAGGTGCGGGTGATGATGCGTGGGACGCAGCGGAGTGTCTTCCTCCTTGGACTGCTGGCGCTGGCCACGACGGCGCAGGCCCAGGGGGGCTACCAGTTCCTGGATCACTGGGTGCTCAACAACAGCCAGGACCCGTTCCCGTACTACGTGGACGCGCGCAACAACCAGCCGGCGGGCAATGACATCTCGCTGGTGGAAGACGCGGTGAAGAAGTCCTTCCAGGCCTGGCAGGACGTGGACTGCGCGTGGCCCGCCTTCACGTACAAGGGCCGCTCCACCATCGTCCCCATCCCGGACGTGAACGATCGGCTGGACGGCTTCAGCGTCGCCGCCATCTGGGTCACCGACCCGCTCAGCACCCAGTACAAGGACGTGCTCAACGAGACGAGCGTGTCCGTCGCGGTGCCTCTGAGCCACGGCGGCAACGTCTACCAGTGCGACATCTTCCTCAACGCCGTGCGCTACAAGTTCACCTCGTTCACCCCCACGCCCGCGGGCTTCATGGACATCCAGACGGCGGTGATGCGCGAGGTGGGCCACTGCCTGGGCCTGGGCAGCACGTATGAGTACCCGGACTCGGTGATGTACTTCGCGCAGGAGACGGGCGTGCAGCGGCGCACCCTGTCGTCCTATGACCGGGGCGCGTTCTGCCAGCGCTACCCGCAGACGGGAGCGGTGGGCTCGCCCTGTGACACCACCGCGTGCTCCGCGGGGCTCACCTGTGTCACGACCCAGTCCACCACCAGCGGCAACTCGATGAAGATCTGCTCCAAGGCGTGCCCGTCCGGTGCGCCCGGAGCCTGCCCGGACCCCTACCAGTGCCGCGCGTCCACGCTCATCGCCGGCTCGCAGTTCGCCTGTCTGCCGGAGGCGATTGGCACGGGCACCAAGGTGGGCAACCCCTGCGCCAGCGCCTCCTCGTGCGGCGCGGCGGATTCGCGCTGCCTCACGGACGCGGACAAGACCCCCGCCTTCCCGGCCTGGAAGGACGGCTACTGCACGGAGTCCTGCGTCGCCAACGCGGACTGCCCCACCGGCTCCACGTGCGCATCCGTGGGCTCCGTGGGCAAGCGCTGTCTGAAGAACTGCCGCCCGGGAAAGGGTGACTGTCGCGACGGCTATACCTGCAACACGCTGCCCAACGGCGGGGGCGACGTGTGCGTCGCCGACTGCTCCACCAACAACGACTGTGGCTCCAACTACGCCTGCCGCTCGTGCGACCACGCCTGCGTGCAGCAGCTGACGGGCACGCGCAGCGTTGGCGACCCGTGCCTCCAGGATTCGGAGTGCGGCTTCAACCAGCAGTGCCTGAAGCTCAACGGCAACCCGCAGGGCGTGTGCGCGGAGCCGTGTTCGGTGGCCGCTTGCACGTGCGGCCCCGGCAGCACCTGCCGCTCGGCGGGCACTGGCGAGGACCGCTTCTGCTTCCGCGACTGCGGCACGGGCACCTGCTCCTCGCCGCTCCAGTGCGTGCCGTTCCAGGAGGGGACCGCCTGCATCGCCCCCTGCCGCACCAACCAGGACTGCCCCAACGGCCTGTACTGCGGCAATGGCGGCCAGTGCTACGACCCGTACGTGAAGACGGACGGCGGCACCTGCACCCTGTGCAGTGACGGTGGCACGCCGCCGCCCCCTCCGTTGGACGGCGGCACGGGCGGAACGAACAACGACCCCGGCGGTTGCGGCTGCCAGAGCGGCCCGTCCTCCGCGGCATTCCTCGTGGGGCTCGGGGTGTTGCTCCTGGCCACCCGCAGAAGGAGGAACGTGTGACCCAGGCGCCTCCCCCCGGAAGCAGCGGCCCCTCGCGCGGCGCCACGGATTTCACTCTCGGCTTCGTCCTGGAGGCCCTGGTCGCCCAGCGCCTGCTGACACCACAGCAGGCGCAGGAGGTGCTGGCGCGAGAGCCCGCCGCGCGCGCCCGCGTCATCAAGGCGCAGGCCGGAACGGGCAAGGACGCGGCACGCTATGACGTGTCACCCGTGGAGCTGGTCGCGGCCTTCCAGATTCCGGCGCCGGGGGGGCGTGGCGTGCTGGACGAGGACCGCGTCACGGAGGCCGCCGCGCGCGCCGCGGGGCTGGCCTACCGGAAGTTGGATCCGCTGAAGATGGACATGGCGCTGGCCACCCGCACGGTGTCCCGGCCCTACGCGCAGAAGCACGTGCTGCTGCCCCTGGAGCGCACCGAACAGGGGCGGCTGCGCGTGGCGGTGGCCAACCCCTTCGACCGCGAGCTCTTCGAGTCCTTCCACCGGCTCACCGGCGAGCCGGTGGAGCCCGTGCTGTCCGCGAAGACGGACATCCTCCGCTCCATCGCGGACATCTACGGCTTCAAGAAGACGCTGGCCCAGGCCGCGGACGACTTCAGTGGCGCGAACGCGCAGATCGCCAACTTCGAGCAGCTGGTGTCGCTCAGCGGCACGCAGGAGCTGGAGGCGTCCGACCGGCCGGTGGTGCAGGCGGTGGACTACCTGCTGCGCTACGCGTTCGACAATCGCGCGTCGGACATCCACATCGAACCGAAGCGGGCCACCGCCGTGGTGCGCCTGCGCATCGACGGTGTGCTGCACCCCGTCTACACGCTGCCCGCGCAGGTGCACCCGCCCATCGTGTCGCGCGTGAAGATGCTGTCGCGCATCGACATCTCAGAGAAGCGCCGCCCCCAGGACGGCCGCATCAAGACGGAGCGCGACGGCCGCGAGGTGGAGCTCCGCGTCTCCACGCTGCCCACCGCGTTCGGCGAGAAGGTGGTCATCCGTATCTTCGACCCGGAGACGCTGGTGCAGGACATCGCCCAGCTGGGTTTCGATCCGGACGAGAAGGGCCACTTCGAGTCGTGGATTGATCAACCCCACGGCCTCATCCTGGTGACGGGCCCCACGGGCAGCGGCAAGACGACGACGCTCTACTCCGCGCTCAAGGCGGTGGCGGGGCCGGACGTCAACGTCACCACGATTGAAGACCCCATCGAAATGGTGTGGGACACCTTCAACCAGGTGCAGGTGCAGCCCAAGGTGGGCCTGGATTTCGCGGGGGCGCTGCGCCACATCCTGCGCCAGGACCCGGACGTCATCATGGTGGGCGAAATCCGCGACGCGGAGACGGCGGAGAACGCGATTCAAGCCGCGCTCACCGGCCACCTGGTGCTCTCCACGCTGCACACCAACGACGCGCTGGGCGCGGTGGCGCGCATGAAGGACCTGGGCGTGCCGGCCTTCCTCCTCGCTCAGAGCCTGCTGGGGGTCATGGCCCAGCGCCTGCTGCGCCGCGTCTGCGTGCACTGCGCGGAGGACGCGGTGCTCACGCCGGACGAACTGCTGGCACTCGATGCGCCGCTGCCGCTGTTGCCCGGCGGCGTGAAGCTGTCCAAGGGCGCGGGGTGCGTGCGCTGCCGCGGCACAGGCTTCTCCGGCCGCACCGGCGTCTTCGAAATCGTCTCCACAAACCGGGAGGTGCGTGAGCTCATCGCCCGCGAGGCGCCCTACGAGCACCTGGTACAGGCGGCGCGCCGCGGTGGCATGCGCACGCTGCGCGAGGCCGCCGTGCGCAAGCTGGCGCAGGGCCTCACCGCCTTCGACGAGGTGGTGCGGATGACGTCCGCCTTCTAGAAACACGAAGGGCCCGCCGTGATGCACGGCGGGCCCCGCGAAGCTGCCCGAAGAGGGCAGGGCGGCCTAGAAGCGCGCCTGCAGCAGCGTGTTGAAGCCCAGCGCGTGCGGCTTCTCGAAGTTCGGCTGCGCGATGCCCGTCACGTCGTCCTCGAACGTGGTCCGGTTGGTGTCGTACGTGTAGTAGACCTCACCCACGGCCGCGACCGTCTCCGACAGGTCCCACCGGAAGGTGGCCTTCGCGGACCAGATGAGCTCCGCCTCGCAGGCGCTGGTGCCACCGCAGGTGCTGGGCAGGATGCTCAGCTGGTTGGCGTCACGCACCACGACCGTGCGCGTCCCGGTGAGGCTGGGGGGCGGGTTGCTGCCGCCCACGAGCGGAACCGGGCTGCGGAAGGACGCCGGCTGCTGCGCGCCGATGATGAAGCCCGGCGTCAGGTGCAGCTTCTCGATGTTGTAGTCCACGCCCAGCGCGCCGAAGACTTCAGGCTTCAGGACCGTGCCCGTGGGGAAGTCCTGGAACGGGGGGAAGCCCGGCACGTCGAACTGGATGAAGGACAGGCTGCGCACCAGCGCCAGCGCGTTGAAGCGGAACCGGTTCAGCTTCGCGCGGCCCTGGAAGGCGAGCGCCACGGCCCCCTGGGGCTTGGTGGCGCCGAACTTGTCCGGGTCCTGCAGGGTCTGCGTGAGGTAGCTGCCCTCCAGCGACAAGGAGTACGACAGGCCACCCGGGTACGTCTCCGGCGCGAAGAAGCGCTGGTAGATTTCCGGGTCGTTCTTGTAGAGCCGGAAGTCCACGCTCGTGCCCACCGGCACGCCCACGTGGTAGACGACCTGCCCGGACACGCCGGCCGAGTTGACGCCCGCCTCGATGGACTGGTTCGCCAGACCCGGGACGATGCCCTTCTGGAAGTAGCCGCCGCCGGCCTCCACGCGCAGCGTCTCCAGGATGTCCCAGCCCGCGCCGGCCATCACGCCGTAGAGCGTTTCCTGCTCCAGGATGAGGTCGTTGAGCACCAGCGCCGTCTTGCCGCCCACGTACGCGTACCAGCGGTCGCGCGTCACCTGGAACTTGGCGCCCGGCACACCCGCCGCGGACGCGCGGTTGGTGAAGATGGAGCTGCCGCCCCAGGAGATGCGGTACGCATAGCCCAGACGGAAGCGGTCCGCGGACACCGGGAAGCCGGTGAGCGAGATGCCTTCCTTCTCACCCCAGCCCGGCGGCTGGTAGTTCAGGCGCACGTAGCTGGAGTTGTCGAGGATGTCGACACCGCCAGACGGGCGCTCCAGCACCAGCAGCGTGAGGGCCGCCTCCGTCGTGAGGCCCTCGAAGAACGCCGGCATGCGCTTGTAGAGCACGACGTTCGACAGCGACTCGAAGCCGGAGAACCGGGTGTTGAAGTTGTCGTAGAACTGCGTGTTCTGGTTGCCCGCGCCAAAGCGCGCGTTCGGGCTGTTGGGAGTGGTCTCTCCCGCGCCCGCCAGCACGTTGTCGTCCGCGAAGACGAACGACAAACGGGTGTCCACGAAGTCCCCGGCCCAAGCGGGCGCGGAAAGGGTTGTCAGGCCCGCCAGGGCCAGCGTCTGCAACGTTTTCAAATTCCCTCCAGGAAGCGGTCCGGGGGAGACCGCTCCTCCCAGCGCCCCGGCTTACCGCCGGGGCGCGCAATGCGACTGCTCAAATCAAAGGTGAATGGCGACTACGGGCACGGCTTGATGGGCTTCGGGCACTCCATCCCGGGCCCGGGGTAGCAGCACAGGTCGTCCTGGTCTCTCGGCAGGACGTTCCAGCGCGGACGCGCCGGACCCACGTGCTTCAGGTGACCCACGACGTCGAAGGTGGCCGCGCGCAGCTGCTTGCACTGGAGCGCCTTCGCCGCGTCGGCATCGTTCTCGTTGCAGTCCGGGTTGAGGTCCGGCACCGCGTCCTTGATCTGCAGGCTGATGCGCGAGCGCGTGTCCGGAGCGACCTTGCACGCGGCGTTGGCCGTGGCGGCGGCGTCGCGCACCAGCGCGACCGTCACCTCGGAGCCCTTCAGCGTGTACTCGAAGCGGGTGTTGGCCGCGATGAGCGTGTCCGTCTGGTCCGCCGTCACGCTCACCGGGCCGAAGCGCGCGTGCACCGGCTGGGTGCAGATGATGTTCATCCGGTAGCCCTGGGGCAGCGACTTGTCCGGCCGCACGGGCGTGGTGCCCACGTTGACGTTCATGATGCGGTTGGGGACGGACTCGTCCATGCCCATGGACGCGGGACCGGTGGCGTTCATCTCCACCACGAACTGACCGAAGCTCGTGTACGTCGTCTTCTCCGCGCAGATGGTGCCGGCGTACTCGCCAATGCCCAGCGTGCAGTCGATGACGCACTGGCGCTCCGGGAGATCCGGATCATCCGGCGGCTCCTCGAAGCAGTTCTGCCAGGTGCGCGACGCGCTGCTGCCCACCGGGCAGAACATGGGCATGTCGTTGTTGCCGTTGGCGTCGCAGTTGCGGAACACCTTGGGGAACTTCACCCGGCGCAGCTTCACCAGCGAAGACTCCAGGCTCTCCATCTTGTAGTTCTTGTAGCTGTAGCCGCACAGGATGTCGTCCAGGTACGGCGAACCGCTGTAGCCGCACAGCCGGCCGTTGATCTCCACGGGCGGCACCTGGGCCAGGTACTTGTTCCACTGGTCCTGCGGCAACAGGCGCACGTTCTCCCGCAGCGTCCAGGCGGGGAAGCTCATCTGCGTGGTGTTGGTGAACTCCGCCACCGTGCCGGACAGCGTCCAGAGCAGGTCGCCGGAGTCCAGCCCTTCCGGGAAGGAGTAGTTGTAGATGTAGATGCTGTTGAAGCGGCCCGGGTTGAAGCCATCCGGCTCCGCGGTCTGGACGTTCGCGCCCGTGACGCTCTTCTCCAGCACGCGGCAGGCCGTCATGTCCGTGACGTAGAAGCCGCTGGAGTCCGTGCCCGTCACCAGCAGCATCATCTGCTTGCCGTTGTTGGGGTCGGACGGGTCGCAGTTCTGCGTCAGCGGCTCGCCGGACTCCGGATTGCGGCCCACGCGCATGAACTGCTTGATGAAGACGCTCGTCTCCGAGCCGCCCTCGGGCAGGTTGATGGTGGCCAGGGAGGGCTCCTCGAACCGGATGCCGTGGGACAGGCCGGTCGCGAGGGTGCGCGTGGCCGGCTCCTGGGGCAGCTGGGAAAGGTCGCCCACGACGCCGCCGTCCGCGTAGACCAGCTCCAGGTCCTGGTCCTGCACCCAGACGTGCGTCTCGCCGTACAGGTGGGCCACGCGCACGGTGCCGGTGCCCTTGCCGTTGGTGAGCTGCGTCCAGCGCTGGCCGTACTCACCGGTGAGGTCGCCCGGGATGACCCGGAAGGACACCGGCCCGTTGAAGGTCGTCATCTCCCCACCGGTGCCGTCCAGCGCGGTGATGGACAGACCGATGTCCACGTCCGACCGGGGCAGGGTGTAGGGGCAGTCCGTGGTGCCACGCACCTCGGGCGGCACCGCGGCCTGGTCGTTGCCGTACTTCCCGGCGCAGGCGTTCACCACCGGCAGCAGCGTCGCGGCGGAACCCCCGGTGGTGATGCTCGTCACCTCCACGCGGAAGGACGTGAGTCCGGTGGGCTCCTCGGACTCCTTCGTGTAGCAGCCGGCCGCCAGGGCCAGCGTGGACAGCAGGAAGAGTCGCTTCATTACTTCACCCTCCGCCCGATGCGGCCATCCTCGATGGCGCTCGCGATGGGCATGGCTGTGGGCTTCTCACAGAATGAACGCAGCTGGCTCGTCACGTTGCCGCACGTGGGGTTGTTCCCCGTCAGCAGGTCCCGGCAGGTGCAGCGGCCGGTGTAGGGGCCTTGCGGCAGCGCGCACTGCTCCAGGGCCGCCTGCTTCGTCGTGTCCGCCAGGCCGCACCGGGCCATGGCCGCCGGCTGCTCCTGGGCGTTGTCGGTCACCTTGAGCAGGTCCCGGCACGAGCAGCTGCCCACGGTCTTGTCGAGCCCTTCCTCGAAGGCCTTGGACACCTTGCAGGAGTTCAGCGTCTTCTCGTCCACCGTCCACTTGCCGCCGACCAGCGAGCCGCAGCGCGTGCCGTTGCTGGACGTCTCCCGGCCGTTGAGCAGGTCGTCGCAGTTGCAGAAGCCCTGCATGTAGCCGATGAGCGAGTCGCGCAGGCTGATGCCCGTCTCGATGCGCGTGGTGTTGCGCTTGAGCACCGTGAAGCCGGAGCCGCCCTTGGCGATGTAGTCGTTCACCGCGACCTTGTACGTGCCGTTGGTGTCCAGCGGCCGGCCGTTGATCTCGATGTTGATGCCCGGGTGCGCCCAGCAGCGCGAACCCGCGGTGTCCTCCAGGCACTGCCAGGGCGCGTGGCCCTCGCGGTTCTCCTGGGGGCAGGCGGTGGCCACCGTGGCCGGGGTGCACGCGACGCGCAGGTCGTTGAGCTGCACCTGGGCACAGTCCATGGTGAAGCGGGCGCCGGAGACCTGCGCCTGGCTCACGCACCCGCGCTCCGCGGAGCGCTCGGTGACGAAGTCGAACATCTCCTGCATCTCCGCGCCGGACAGGTACATGATGTTGATGGTGTTCTCGAAGGGGAACACGTTGAACATCGCCTCCTGCGTCACCACGCCCGCGTAGAGGTTGTCGCGGATGCCCAGGGAGTTGGTGAGCGCCATCTCCGCCTCCACGCGGTTGCGCTTGCGCATGGAGTCCGCGGCGATGTTGCCCAGCGGCGAGTCACCGCCGTTGGAGTTGTTGCGCCGCTGCACGTCCAGGGGGGCGTAGGAGAAGATGGAGGTGAGCTGCAGCTTCACGTCCATGCCCAGCAGGTACGGGATGAGCAGGTCCGTCACCTGCGCGTCCTCCTGACGGCCGCACTCGGCGATGGCCTCGCGCACGCCCGGCGCGTTGATGAACTCGCCCGGGTCCCAGAAGATGTTGTCGTCGAAGCGGTACTTGCGCATCGCCTCGTTGCACCAGAGCGCGTCCACCGGGAACGCGTGGTAGTCCTGGCTGACGACCTCGGCGCCCTCGCCCTCGCCCAGCTGGTTGGGCATCTTCACGACCAGCTCCAGGCGGCCCACGTACTTGGCGAACGCGCCCGAGTGCGACAGCACGACCTTGCGGCCGGCGGGGTCCGTCACCAGCTGCGGCGGGTTGAGCACCACGTGCAGGTGGCCGCCCAGGATGACGTCCATGCCGGTGACGCCCGCGATGTGCACGCGCACCACCGACTTGTCGTTGCCTTCCGGCCCGAACCACTCCAGCACCTTCCACGCGTCGTGCGAGCGGTTGATGAAGGGCTTGGCGCGGCCGTACTCATAGTAGCCCTCGTAGCCCTGGATGAGATCCTGGTCCTCGGTGAGGCCCAGGTGGCTGACGATGACAATCAGGTCCGTCACCGGGCGCAGCAGCTCCACGTAGGCGCGCGCGGCCTCGTTCTGCTCCAGCGGCGTCACCTGGAGGCTGTTGCCGCCCTCCACGATGGAGTTGAGCGAGGAGATGTTCGCCATGCCGATGACGCCCACCCGCAGGCCCTTCACCGTCCGGATGCTGTAGGGGGCGGTCACCATGGAGGCGCCGTTGGTGCCGGTCGTCTTCGGGTCGTCCCAGTAGTAGTTGGCGGCCAGCAGCGGGAAGTTGGCGAAATTGCGCGCCTTCTGGACGAAGTTGAGGGCGCCCGCGTCGAACTCGTGGTTGCCCACCACGGCGGCGTCCAGACGGGTCTCGGAGAGGAAGCGGAACTCCGCCTCGCCCGTGTTCACGTTGAAGATGGGCGCGCCCTGGAAGCAGTCTCCAGAGTCCAGGTGCAGGACGCGGTCGCCCTTCGCGCGCTCGCGCTTGAGGATGGACCCGATGCGCGTGGCACCGCCAAAGGGACCGGCCTCCGGGATGAGCTCCAGGTCCTGGTCCGTCTTCAGCGGCGTGAAGTCGTACGGGACGAGCCGCGAGTGGATGTCAGAGGTATGGAGGAGGGTAAGCCGCACCTCCTGACCTTCGAGGTGGTAATCCTGGCCTTCCAGCACAGGCATGCACGAGGCGAGGGCCAGGGCGCAGGCGCAGAAGAGGCCGAGCAGTGCGCGACACATTCGTGGCGGATCCGTGATTCGTAGAGAGTGACGACTTGAGGACGGCGCAACCTACGGGATCAAGGGTGCACGGGCAAGCAACGCCACCGTGGCACCTCCACCTACCAGGACACCAGGAGAGCAGGCAGACATGCGTCCCAGCAGTTCCAATGTAACTGACATCGAGATCATCGAGGATTTCTCCGCCACGGCGCGTTGTGACGAGGGTTTCCTCCGAGTGCGTCGGCTGCGCTGCCGCAACCGGCGTGCGGATGGCTCGTCGTCTCCGGTGTACCGGGTGGATGTGGTGGACCGGCCCCGGTTGGACGCGGTGTCGGTGCTCATCTACCGCCGTGCGTCGGATGGAAACGTGGAAGTCCTGACGCGGATGAACCTGCGCCCCGCGGCGTACTTCCGCCGCGAGCAGACCGCGTCCATGACCGTGCCTGACACGGTGAGCCATCTGCGCGTGGAGGAAATCGTCGCGGGGCTGCTGGAGCCTGCTGACAAAGGTGAGGAGGGGCTTCGCCGCCGCGCGGCGGAAGAAGTGAAGGAGGAGGCGGGCTACACGGTGCGACCGGAGGACATCCAGCTGTTGGGCGGCGCGTTCTTCCTCGCGCCGGGCATCCTGTCGGAGAAGGTCTTCCCGGCCGCGGTGGACGTCACCGGCGTGGCGCAGGGCGAGGTGGAGGGGGACGGCTCTCCATTGGAGGAGGGCATCCACCTTCAGTGGCGGTCGTTGAACGCGGTGCTGGACGCGTGCCGTCGGGGTGACATCGCGGACGCGAAGACGGAGGTGTCCCTCACGCGACTGCTCGCCCGGCTTTCCTGACGCCGCTTGCTGTTTCCGGGGGGAGGACGGACGGGGTAGGGTGTTGCCCCGTTCCGCTTCCTCCTGCAGGCGAGGTTCGTCGCATGTCGTCGCTGCCCCCGTGGCTGGCCCAGCTGCTCCCCATCGTCATCCTGCTCGGGGCCATTGGCCTGGTGCTCTCACGGCTGCCGAAGGTGGAGCTGGGGCATACCGATGCGTTCCGCCGCCGCCGCTTCTTCAACTGGTTCCCGCTGGGCCTGACGTACGCGTTCCTCTATATGGGGCGCTACAACGTCAACGTGGCGACCAGCGCCATGGGCGCGCAGACGTCCAACGCGGACTTCGCCACCATCTTCTTCTGGGGGACGCTGACCTACGGCGCGGCCTTCCTCCTCAATGGCCCGCTGACGGACAAGCTGGGCGGCCGCTTCACCATCCTGCTGTCCGCGGGCGGCAGCGCGGTGGCGAACATCGCCATGGGCGGGCTGGTGTACGCGGTGCTGAAGAACGGCTGGGCCCCGCCGGGCGGCGTGGTGGCGTGGCTCGCGTTCCTCTACAGCGTGAACATGTACTTCCAGAGCTTCGGCGCGGTCTCCATCGTCAAGGTGAACGCGTCGTGGTTCCACGTGCGCGAGCGCGGCCAGCTGGGCGGCGTGTTCGGCATCCTCATCTCGCTGGGCCTGTACTTCGCGTTCGACTGGTGCCGCTTCATCGCGGACGCGGCGCCGGTGTGGTGGGTGTTCTTCGTGCCCGCGACGCTACTCCTGGGCTTCCTGGTGCTGGACTTCTTCGTCATCCGCGACACGCCGTCGCAGACGGGCCACCCGGACTTCGACACGGCGGACGCTTCCAGCGGGGAGACGGGCCCGGCGCTCACCGTGCCGCAGATGTTCGGCAAGCTGTTGAGCAACCGCGTCATCCTCATCATCCTGGGCGTGGAGTTCTGCAGCGGCTTCCTGCGCAACGCGGTGATGCAGTGGTTCCCCAAGTACGCCAAGGCCATTGGGGAGTCCGGCGGCTTCGTGGCCTCCAACTGGGGCATGCTGTCGTGCGTCGCCGGCATCCTGGGCGGCATGTTCGCGGGCGTCATCAGCGACCGCATCTTCGACTCGCGCCGGGGCCCCGTGTCCGCGGTGCTCTACGCGGGCCTGCTCCTGGGCGCTGTCGGCGCGGTGTTCCTCCTGGGGACGCCGGGCGCCGGCTGGTCCGTGGTGTTCATGTCCCTGTGCGTCATCGGCGTGCACGGCATGCTGTCCGGCACGGCCACCATGGACTTCGGCGGCAAGAAGAACGCGGGCATCGTGGTGGGCATCATCGACGGCGCGGTGTACGCGGGCACGGCCATCCACGCGCTCGTCTACGGGGCCATCCTGCCCACTGGCGACGCCATGAAGGACCCCGCCAACTGGAAGCCCTGGCCCCTGGCCATGCTGCCGCTGGCCGTCGTGGGCCTGGTGCTGGCGACGCGGGTGTGGAACGCGAAGCCCCAGCCCAAGGCGGCGCCCCTGCCGGTGGGCGACGTCGTCCCGGGCGCCGTGCCGGGTGCGTCTTCTCGTACGGGCACCAACGGTTGAGGCTCCAGCGGAAGGGCGTCCGGTGTGCCCCCCCTGACGCTCTACTGCCCCGAAGTGAGGGTGACTCCCGTGTGACAGCCCTGTGACATAGACTGGAGTCTGTGTCCCAGGTACCTGAAGCGCTCCACAGCCGATTCGACGTCCACGATCGCAAGCAGTTCGAGATCAAGCTCGAGTACCAGCCCACGGGCGCGGATGAGACGCGCTACCTGGTGGAGGCCTACCTCTTCCTGCCGTCGAGTCTGAACATCGACGCGGAGACGTACCCTCGCGCGGACTTCTACGCGGACATCCACAACTACGTGCGCTTCAAGACGCCGGTGATGGGGCTGGGGGAGCTCCTGTCCTCGGAGGGCTCGCCGCTGGTGAAGCTGGAGGCGTGGCAGCGCATTGGCCTGGCTCCGGAGTCGGACGTCGTCTACCAGGCGAAGCTCTTCTCGTGCGTGCTGCGCGGCGCGCTGCGCAGGTTCGCCACCACGGTGGAGACGCGCTGTGACGCCAAGACGGGCGAGGCGGGAAGGGTGGACCTGGAGACGGTGGTGCGGCAGGCGGGGGAGTCCGTGCCCGTGGTGCTGGAGCGCTTCCGTGCGTGGCTGCGCGCCACCGGTGAGGCGAAGCTCCAGGAGAAGACGCGCGCGTCGCTGCGGCTGGTGGACGAGTACGTGAGCCTGCTGGTGGAGCAGTTCTTCCGCCGCGCGGTGGCGGACATGGACGCGCTGCCGCGCACGGGGCCGTGGCTGCCCTTGCGCAAGGGGCTGATGGAGGCGGTGCTGCGCGAGGAGTCCTATCGCAAGGAGCACCGGCTGCGCTCCGTGTTGAGCCCCACCGGGGACAACGAGGAGTACATGCAGCGGCTGGGCTTCCTGAAGAAGTTCTGCATGAACGTGCTCTTCCTGTCCTCGCGCCGTCGCCAGCGGCGGCAGGGCTGGGAGGAGGTGCTGTTCGCCATCGCGGCGGGCGTGGCCATGGCCTTCGCCACGTCGGTGGCGCTCTGGGCGCAGGTCCGCTTCACGCAGGTGAGCCTCAACTTCTTCCTGGTGGCCGTGGTCGGCTACATGATGAAGGACCGCATCAAGGAAGGGCTGCGGCGCATGTTCAGCCGCGTGGCCGCCACGCACCTGTACGACCGCACCACGGACCTGGTGGACCCCGTCACGGCGCGCGCCATTGGCATCTGCGAGGAGCGCGTGGACTACGGCGCGGCGGTGAAGGTGCCGCAGGCGGTGTCGTCGCTGCGGCTGCAGGATGACTTCCTCACCGTGTCCCAGGGCGAGCTGTCGGAAGCCGTGATCCGCTACCAGAAGCGCATCGTGCTGGACGCGCGCCTGCTGCCCCGCTCCGAGCGCGGCCTCACGGGCGTCACGGACATCCTCCGGCTGAACGTGGGGCGCTTCCTGCGCGACATGGACGAGCCGGAGTTCGCGCTGGAGTACGTGGACCTGGAGGACTTCTCCGTGGGCCACATCCGCGGCGCGAAGCGCTACCCGGTGGACCTGGTCTTCCGCTTCACGGTGATGGAGGACGGCGTGCGTCATGAATCCGCGCAGCTGGTCCGCCTGGTGTTGGATCGCAACGGCATCCAGCGCATGCAGAACTTCGCCCGGGCCCCAGAGGCTCGGGTGGAGGCCTCGGAGCCCGCGGGGTCGCTGCCCATCCGGCCGGCCGCGTTGCGCCAGGGCGCGTGATTTGATGGCCAGCCTCGCGCCGGGGGCATGTATCTTCCGGCGTCCATGGCATTTGAAGATCTCAAGCAGCGCGTGCGGCCGGACTGGCGCGACACGCTCCAAAGCATCCTGGAGAAGGCCCGCTCGCTCGGTCCGCAGGCCGTCCTGGCGTTCGACCTGGACTCCACCCTCTTCGACAACCGGCCCCGCCAGGCGCGCATCCTGCGCGAGTACGGTGACGCGCGGTCCCTGAGCCTGCTCTCCGTGTGCGAGCCGCGCCACTGGGACACCGGCTGGGACATGCGCGCCGCCATGCGCGCGTGCGGCATGGAGGACGCGGAGGTGGAGCAGCGCTATGCGGACGCGCGCGCCTTCTGGCAGGAGCGCTTCTTCACCAGCGCCTACTGCGTCTCCGACGAGGCGATTGACGGCGCGGCCGCCTTCACGCAGGCGGTGGCCGCCACGGGCGCGCAGGTCGTCTACCTGACGGGCCGCCATGAAGCGATGCGTGAAGGCACCGTGTCATGCCTCGCGCGCTGCGGAATGGTGACGCCCCCCGGCGCGGACGGGCGCGTGCACCTGGTCATGAAGCCCACGCTCGCGGAGAACGACGACGCCTTCAAGCGCGAGGCGCACGCGCGCCTGGGCCGCATGGGCACCGTGGTGGCGGCGTTCGACAATGAACCCACGCACGCCAATGACTACCGTCACCGCTTCCCGGAGGCGACGGTCATCCACCTGGCCACGGACCACTCGGGACGGGTCGTGGAATTGAAGGATGGCATCGTGTCGGTGCCGCATTTCTCCATGGAGGATGTGACGCACCGCGCCTGAAAGAAAGGCACGGTGGACGACGGTTTCTGAAAGGCTTTGGAAGTCCCTTGGCCGCGCGCTAAGAGGCGCACGGCGTTCGCCGCCCTTCCCCCTCGGGTCTTCAAGGGGCGGCCCAGACGGAGGCATGCCGCGGTGGCCAGCGCGTACTCGAAGAACCTGTTGTTGACGATGTACCGGAAGATGTACCTCCTGCGCCGCTTCGAGGAGCGGGCCGGCCAGCAGTACACGCTGGGGAAGATCGCCGGCTTCTGCCACCTCTACATCGGCCAGGAGGCCGTGGCGGTGGGCTGCAACGAGGCCATCCGCCCGGATGACTACATGCTGTCCGCCTACCGCGACCACGGCCAGCCGCTGGCGCGTGGCAGCGACGCCGGGATGGTCATGGCGGAGCTGTTCGGCCGGGGCTCCGGCTACAGCAAGGGCAAGGGCGGCTCGATGCACATCTTCGACATCGAGCACCACTTCTACGGCGGCTACGGCATCGTCGGCGGGCAGATTCCGCTCGCGGCGGGCATGGCCTTCGCCAGCCGCTATCGCAACGAAGACCGCGTCACGGTGTGCTTCTTCGGCGACGCGGCCGCCAACCAGGGCGCGTTCCACGAAACCTTCAACATGGCGCAGAAGTGGAAGCTGCCGGTCATCTACATCTGCGAGAACAACCGCTACGGCATGGGCACGGCCATCGCGCGTACGTCCGCGGTGCCGGAGATCCACAAGCGCGCCTCCGCGTACGGCATGCGCGGTGAAGCGGTGGACGGCATGGACGTCCTCAAGATGTACGAGGCGGTGAAGGACGCCGCCGAGTACTGCCGCGCGGGCAAGGGCCCCGTGCTGATGGAGGCGAACACCTACCGCTTCCGCGGCCACTCGATGGCGGACCCGGCGAACTACCGCACCAAGCAGGAGGTGGAGGAAGAGCGCAAGGGCGACCCCATCCCGAAGCTGCGCGAGTTCGCGATGAAGCAGGGCTTCAACCTCACCGACGCGGACTTCGAGGCCATCGAGGAAGAGGAGAAGCGCGCGGTGGACGCGGCGGTGAAGTTCGCCGACGAGTCGCCCGAGCCCAGTGTGGACGAGCTGTGGCGCGACACCATCGTGGAGGAGGGCGAGCAGGACGTGCGCCCGCGCGAGCGCGTGCTGGGCGTGAAGGTCACCAACTGGCCGAGCTACCCGACGGGCCAGGAGCTGAAGGTGACCTGGGACCTGGAGCCCCGCGCCGAGGCCGAGCAGGCGGACAAGAAGGCGGGCCTGATCCGCTAGCGCTCACGTTCCCTCAAGCCACTACCCTTTCGAGATTCGAGTTCGGAGCCGACGATGCCCGAGTTGATGTATCGCGAAGCGTTGAACCAGGCGCTCGCCGAAGAGATGGAGCGCGACGCCAATGTGTTCCTCATTGGCGAGGAAGTGGGCCGCTACAACGGCGCTTTCAAGGTGTCCCAGGGCCTGCTGGACAAGTTCGGGAGCGCGCGCATCATCGACGCGCCCATCAGTGAGCTGGGCTTCACGGGTCTCTCCGTGGGCGCGGCGGCGGTGGGTCTGCGCCCGGTGGTGGAGATGATGACCTGGAACTTCGCCATCCTGGCGATGGACCAGATCGTCAACAACGCGGCCAAGCTGCGCCACATGAGCGGCGGCCAGCTGCGCTGCCCCATCGTGTTCCGCGGCCCGGGTGGCGCGGGCGGCCGGCTCTCCAGCCAGCACAGCCAGTCGCTGGAGGCCAACTACGCGCACTTCCCCGGCCTGAAGGTGATTGCCCCGGCGACCCCGGCGGACGCCAAGGGCATGCTCAAGAGCGCCATCCGGGACGAGAACCCGGTGGTCATGTTCGAGGGCGAGCGCCTCTACGCCATCAAGGGCGAGGTGCCGGAGGGCGAGCACATCGTCCCCCTGGGCAAGGCGGACGTGAAGCGTGAGGGCACGGACGTCACGCTGATCACCTGGAGCCGGATGTACTACTTCTGCATGGAGGCCGCGGAGGCCCTGGCGAAGGAAGGCATCAGCGTGGAGGTGCTGGATCTGCGCACCCTGCGGCCCCTGGACGAGGAGGCCATCCTCGCGAGCGTGCGCAAGACGAACCGCGTGGTCATCTGCGAGGAGGGCTGGGCGCTGGCCGGTATTGGCGCGTCCGTGGTGGACCTCATCCAGTCCCAGGCGTTCGACGACCTGGACGCGCCCGTCGCGCGCGTCACCGGGTTGGATGTGAACATGTCCTATGCGGCGAACCTGGAGAACGCGACCCAGCCGGACGCGCCCAAGATCATCGCTGCCATCAAGAAGGTCCTGTACCGCGAGGGAGCCTGAACGCGTATGGCGACGCCCATCCAGATGCCCAGCCTTTCCCCGACGATGAAGGAGGGGAAGATCGTCAAATGGCTGAAGAAGGTGGGAGACAAGATCTCCTCCGGAGACGCCATCGCCGAGGTTGAGACGGACAAGTCCAACCTCGAGGTGGAAGCCTTCGACGACGGTTACCTCATCCAAATCGCCGTGCCCGAGGGCGAGGTCGCCGCGGTGGGTTCGCCCATCGGCTTCCTCGGCGCCAAGGGTGAGAAGGCCACCGGTGGTGCGCCTTCGGCTCCGGCGCCCCAGAAGGCGGAGGCCCCCAAGGCCGCCGCTCCCGCCGCTGCGAAGCCTCCCGAGCAGGCCCCGGCTCCCGCCGCCAGCGGCGCGGGCGAGGGGATTGCCATCCTGATGCCCTCCCTCTCCCCGACGATGACGGAGGGGAAGATCGTCAAGTGGCTGAAGAAGGAGGGGGACAAGGTCTCCTCCGGGGACGCCATCGCCGAGGTGGAGACGGACAAGTCCAACCTCGAGGTGGAGGCGTACGACGACGGCACGCTCGCGCGCATCACCGTGCGCGATGGCGACATGGCCAAGGTCGGCGCGCCCATCGCGTTCCTCACGCCCAAGGGCGCCAAGGCCGGGGCCTCCGCTCCGGCGGCCGCGCCCCAGGCTCCGAAGGCCCCCGCCGCCGCGGCTCCGTCCGCGCCCGCCGGAGGACAGGTCGTTCCGCTGCGCCGCGAGCCCCAGGCTCCGGCAGCCGGTGGTGGCGCTGGCGGCCGGCTGCGCGCCAGCCCCCTGGCGAAGCGCATGGCCCAGGATCGCGGGCTGGACATCAGCCAGGTGCGCGGCACGGGCCCGCTGGGCCGCGTGGTGAAGCGCGACGTGGAGCAGGCGCTGGGCCAGGGCCTGGCGAAGGCTCCCGCGCAGGCGCCGGCGGCGAAGAAGGCCGGAGCGCAGCCGGAGGTTCGCGCCTTCGGTACGCGTCCGGAGCCGCAGGCGGTGCCCATGTCCTCCATGCGCAAGGTCATTGGCCAGCGCATGTCGGAAGTGAAGCCCGGCGTGCCGCACTTCTACCTCACGGTGGAAGTGGAGATGGACGCCGCGGTGAAGATCCGCGAGGAGGCCAAGGCACTGGACCTCAAGGTGTCCGTCAACGACATCATCGTGAAGGCGGCGGCCATCGCGCTGCGCCGTTCACCGAAGATGAACGTGTCGCTCCAGGGCGACCAGGTGCTGCACTTCGGCACCGTGGACGTGGGCATCGCCGTCGCCATCGAGGATGGGCTCATCACCCCCATCATCCGCGACGCGGACCTCAAGGGCCTGCAGGCCATCTCCGCCGAGTCCCGCGACATGGCGGAGCGTGCCCGCAAGCGCTCGCTGAAGCCCGCCGAGTACACGGGCGGCTCGCTCACGGTGAGCAACCTGGGCATGTACGGCATCGACCAGTTCATCGCCGTCATCAACCCGCCCCAGTCCGCCATCATCGCGGTGGGCGCCGTGGCGGAGAAGGCCGTGGTGCGTGACGGCCAGCTGGCGGTGCGCAAGATGATGACGGTGACGCTGTCGGGTGACCACCGCGTCATCGACGGGGCCACCGGCGCGGAGTACCTCCGCGAGCTGAAGGGGCTCCTGGAGCACCCCTCGCGGCTGTTGTTCTAGCGGTCGAGCGGTCCGCCGCCTCCGCCCCCGTGTGACACGCACGGGGGCGGGGCATGGCCTGGACTACTCCCGCGTCGGCTCGTCCGACTCGACGTCCTTCTCCAACTTGCGCTGGGCCTCCGTGACGTCCGCCTGTTCCGCGCGGCGCGTGCCCGTCTCCAGGTCTTCCTCGTGCTCGCGGCTGCGGCCCTGGATGCCAGGCCACGGCTCTGGACGCGTGGCTTCCACGTGCTTCACCGGCTTCACGTCCTCGTTCTTCTTGTTCGCCATGGTGCGTCACTCCTCCCTGAAGTCAGGGGTGTGGGTAGGACTTCCGTGGCGGTACGGTGGGATGCCCACGCTGGCGTGGCCACCCGGTGGGATGGAGGGGCAGAGCGCCTGGCTGCCTGACTCCCTTCGGACGGCGAAAAAAGGTCGGCAGGCGGCGCGGTTCGCTGCTTAACTTCTTACTCAATGAACGACGACATGACTCGCGAGCGCCTGGGACTTGGACTGCGGGAGGTGGAGCCTTCACCGGCCCCCCTGACTCCGGCGGTGTCCCTGGCGCACTCGCTGCAGCAGGCGCTGCGCGGCGCGGTGTATCCGCTCAGCGCGGAGCAGTTGGTCTGGGTGGCGCGGGAGAACGAGGCGCCGTCCCACGTGGTGTCGCTGCTGGGCACGCTGCCGCGGGGCCGTTTTCCGTCGGTGGACACGGTGGCCCTCGCGCTCGGGAACGCCTCCGTCTGAGGCGGAGTGCTTTCGCGCGACGTTCTCTTTCGGCCTGGGTACAAGGTACCCCCAGGCGCGCTGACGGACGTGCGCGTTATCTTCGGCGCGACCAGCCTGTCTTCCGGATGAGGAAGCCATGGTCTGGAGGAGCTCCATGAACGCCTCGGACCTGCCCGCCGTGCTGTACGTGGACGACGACGCCCTCAACCTGAGGGTGTTCGACGCCAACTTCGGGCAGCGGTTTCGCATCTTCCGGTGCTCGTCTCCCAACGAGGCCCTGGCGCTGCTGGAGCAGCGACGCCTGGAGATTGGCGTGGTGCTGTCCGACCAGCGCATGCCGGGGATGACGGGCGTGGAGTTGTTGGAGCGCGCTCGCACCATCGCGCCTGACGCCAAGCGCATGCTGGTGACGGCGTACGCGGACATGCAGGCCGTCATCGACGCGGTGAACCGCGGCCAGGTGACGCGCTACTTCGTCAAGCCGTGGGACCGCGCGGAGCTGCTGGCGGCGCTCGAGGACGCGCTCAAGATTGCCCGGTTGGAGCTGCGCATCCGCGAAGTGGAAGGCCGGATGATGAAGTCCGAGCGTCTGGCCACGCTGGGACAGGTGACGGCGGGCATCGCGCACGAGCTGATGGGCCCGGTGGGCTACCTCACGCAGAACGTGTCGTCGCTCCAGCGCGACATGGAGCGGGTGGTGCAGTACGTGTCGCGGCACCTGGCCACGGATCCGGACGCGGAGGTGTCCTCCACCATCGAGGACCTGCCGTCGCTCATCAAGGACCTGTCCGAGGGTGCCAGCCACCTGCGCGGCGTGGCGCTGGGCCTGCGCGCGCAGGCGCGTGGCGAGGACATGGAGGCCACCGCGGACGTGGCGGAGGTCGTCTCCTTCGCGGTGAAGCTGGCGCGAGCGGAGGTGCGGGACCGGGCGCGGCTCAGCAGCAACGGGGAGCCCCTCCGCATCGTCTTCGGGCCGGTGAAGCTGTGCCAGGTGCTGCTCAACCTCATCGTCAACGCGGCGCAGGCCATGGAGGGCACGGGCCGTCCGGGCCGCATCGACGTGCGGTGGGATGCGCGCGACGAGGAGGTGGTGCTGACCGTGTCGGACAACGGCTGCGGCATCCCCGTGGCGCTTCAGGAGAAGGTGTTCCAGCCGATGTTCACCACGAAGCCCGTGGGCATCGGCACGGGGCTGGGCCTGTCCATCTGCCGCGAGCTGGTGATGCAGTTCGGCGGTCAGCTGCGCCTGTCGTCCACGCCGGGCGAGGGCACCGAAATCGAGCTCATCTTCAAGCGAGCCCTGCTCCCTTGAGCCCGAAGGCGTTGTGCAGGAGCCGCCACACCCGGTAGAGGGTGTCGCTCTCCTGCGCCCGTACGTCCCGCACCAGCAGTGCGCGCCTGGGCGCTGTTTCCGGGCCGTACTCCACCACCAGTGAGTATCCGCCCTTCGGAGGCTGGACGATGTGCACCGCGCGCACGTCGTCGAAGGGGAACACCTCCGTGCGCGCCGCGCCCGGGGCCCACGCGAGCGTCTCCAGTCGCAGCGACTCCGTCTTGAAGTGCAGCACGAAGCGCCGCCGTTGAAGCCGCGCCTCCGTCACCAGCGCGCCGCCCACCATGGCTCCCGCCAGCACGAGTAGCAGGGCCGCGGCGCCCGGCGTCCGGGCCGAGTCCAGGACGAGCAGCAGCAACCCCACCCCCGTGCACACGGCGGCCAGGGCCACGAGGAGCGTGGGCAAGAGCCGCAGCGTCCAGGCTGGCGGTAGGGATTCCCCCACCAGGCGGCCCCCGTCGTAGAAAAGCCGGACGTCGCCCAGCCGCGGCGGCACCCGGTTCTCCCGCAGCGCGTCTTCGAAGCTCACCGGGAGAGCATAGTGGTCGCGACTGTTTCCCACCCTCGAAGTTGGACGAGAGCTGTGCGATCCTCCCAATTCATGGATCTCCCGTTCGAGACCGGTGAAGGTGAAGGGGAAGGGCGGGGGACGCTCGCCTCGAAGGTGCTGCTGGTGGATGACGAGCCAGTGGTGCTGGATATCTGCGTGCGCCTGTTGGGGCGGGAGGCGGACCTCATCGTCTCCCCCGTGGGCAGCGCGGAGGAGGCGCTCGTCCTCTTGAAGGACCAGCGCTTCGACGTGCTGGTGACGGACAAGAACCTGCCCGGCATGGGTGGGGTGGAGCTCATCGCGGAGGCGCGGCGGATGCAGCCCGCGCTGGAGGCGGTGATGATCACCGCCTACGCCAGCTCCGAGTCCGTCATCGCCGCGTTCGCCGCCGGTGCCAGCGACTACATCGTGAAGCCCTTCGATGATTTGCGCGTGCTGCGCGCCAAGGTGCGCGCAGCGTTGGAGCGCCGCTCGGAGCGCGTGCGCACGCGTGACGGTGCCCGGGAGATGGCCCGGCAGGCCGCCGCGCTGCTGGACGCCGGGCGGGATGCTCCGGAGCCCGCGCATGAGGCGCTGGAGACGGAGCTGCGCAACTACGAGCAGGCAGTGCGCCTGGGCCACACCGGCAACGTCGCGGTGGTGGGCAGCGCCGAGGCCGTGAAGGTGCTGCGCGACGCGTCCTTCGAGGTGGTGGAGCTGCCGCCGTACTCGCCCCAGCTGGAGAGCGCGGACGTGGTGGTGGTGGAGACCGGGGATCCGCAGTGGCACACGCTGGCGGAGCGGCTTCAGGGGCGCTCGCCGGACGTGGTGCTCCTGGCTGGCGCGGACGCGGACCTGAGCGACCTGCTGGAGGCCATCACCCTGCGCATGGACCTGGTGGGCTACGGCCAGTCCAACGCCACCCGCGTCCTGCCAGAGAAGGTGCGGATGCTGCTGATGCGCCGGGGCATCCAGCGCGCCCAGCAGCGGCTCACCGCCGCGTTGGACACCTTCCGCCAGAGCATCGCGACCCCGAACTGAAGAGGAGCGGCGCCCGAGCCTCGGGGCCACCGGGCCGCGTCCAGGGGCCTGGACGCGGCACTGCCCGAGGTCTGTCCGGAAGGACAGGGCGGAGTGCGGTAGCCCGCAAAGCGAGACGCCCACCTTCGTTTCCGAAGGTGGGCGTCTCTGAGTGACCCTGCCGGGATTCGAACCCGAGTTTGAGCCGTGAGAGGGCTCCGTCCTAACCGCTAGACGACAGGGCCGGCTTGCTTCCCTACAACCACTGTGTTTCTGCTGCTGCTTCCTACATTCTCCGTTCTGACCAGTCAACCGGAGATTTTCAGCTGGGGAACTAGGATTCGAACCTAGATAAGCAGAGTCAGAGTCTGCTGTCCTGCCGTTAGACGATTCCCCAAGGGGCTGCTGCTGCGGTGCTGCTTGTTGCGGGCGCTTCTACTACCGACTTCTGCTGCTGACTTCAACTACTTCGTTTTCCTGACCGGCTTGCCTTCAGTCTTCTTCGCCGGCTTCGCCGCCCCCTGCAGCGGGACGACATAGATGCGAACCTCTTCGTTCGCTTCGTAAATGTTCAGCCCCTCGAAGTTCTTCCCCGAGGGGTTGGAGATGTGCACGGCCTTGACGCCCGGCTGGTTGACGATCGACCGCCTCGGGTAGCTCGAGGTCGGGTAGACGTTCTTGTAGTAGTCGAGCGTCGCTTCGAAGTCTCGCGAAGCCCGGTACCTGTTCTCGCCCACCTTCTGGGCACCATCCGGAATCTGTGCGCCGTTCACCAGCTCGGCGCCGGAAGCCGTTGCCCAGAGGGCCAGCAGCACCGCCCCGAGCGGGCGCGCCTTATAGAAATGGGGTCGCAGGCTGTCAAGCGGTCGCGTCATCGCCGGCCAAGATAGGGCCCGGCGATGCCCGCGTCCACCGTCAATCTCACGTCCCGCGAGTCAGCGCCGCGTCGATGCGCCGCAGGGCTTCGTCGCGCCCCACGAGCAGCAGCGTCTCACCGATGCCGGGGCTGGTGGTGTTGCCGGTGATGGCCACGCGGATGGGCTGGGCCACCTTGCCCATGCCCACCTGGGCCGCCTCGCTCACCGTCTTCACCACGCCGTCCAGCGGCTCCACCGTCCAGGCGGGCAGGGCGGCCAGCTGCTCCCGGGCCTGGCGCAGCAGATTGAGCGAGTCCCCGCTCAGGTGCTTGGCGGCGGCCTTCTCATCCAGGGTGACTCCGCTCTTGAAGTAGATGGACGCGGTGTTCGCCATCTCGTCCAGGGTGCGCGAGCGCTCGCGCAGCGCGAGCACCAGCGGCTCCAGGCGCGCGTCGCCCTTCGCCTGGAAGCCGCGGGCCTCCAGGAAGGGGACCAGCCGCTCCGCGACCACGGCCGGGGGCAGCAGCTTGAACCACTGCTGGTTGAGCCACTGGAGCTTCTCCGGGTTCCACACGCCGGAGGTGCTGCCCACGCCGTCGAAGTCGAACCACTCCACCATCTGCTCGCGGGTGATGACCTCGTCGTTGCCGTGGCTCCAGCCCAGGCGGATGACGAAGTTGAGCAGGGCCTCCTGCATGATGCCCGTGCGCTTGTGCAGCATCACGTCCGCTTCCGGATGCTTGCGCTTGGAGAGCTTCTCGCGGTCCGGCCCCAGGATGAGCGGCAGGTGCGCGAAGTCCGGCGGCGTCCAGCCCAGCGCCTTGTAGAGCATCAACTGCGGGAAGGTGGAGTTGACGTGCTCCTGGCCGCGCGACACCAGGGTGATGTCCATCAGGTGGTCGTCGATGACGCAGCCGTAGTTGTAGAGCGGGATGCCGTCCGCGCGCATCATCACCCAGTCATCCAGGTCCGAGTGCGCCTTGGTGATGGTGCCCAGCACCTTGTCGTCGAAGGACACGGTGCCCTCGCCCGCGGGCATGCGGAAGCGGAGGACGGCGTCCTCCTGCTTCTTGCCGGGGGGCGGGCCCTTCAGGTCGTGGCAGGTGCCCTCGTAGCGGTAGCTGCCCTGACCCTTCGCCTTCTCCACCGCCTCGCGGCGCTGGGAGATCTCCTCGCGGGTGCAGTAGCACCGGAAGGCCTTCCCTTCCGCGAGGAGCTGGTCCGCGTGCTTGCGGTACGTGTCCAGGCGCTGGGTCTGGAAATAGGGACCGTACTTCGGGTCCTCCTTGCCGGGGCCCTCATCCCAGTCCAGTCCCAGCCAGTTGAGGCCATCCAGGATGGCCTTGACGGACTCGGGCGTGGAGCGCTCCTGGTCCGTATCTTCCATGCGCAGGATGAAGGTTCCGCCGTAGCGCTTCGCGTAGAGGTAGTTGAAGAGCGCGGTACGGGCGCCTCCGATGTGGAGGTATCCAGTAGGTGACGGAGCGAAGCGGACGCGGGGTTTTGACGGAGCCATGGGCAGGCGCGCGATAGCAGGACGGGTGCACGAGGGTCAACGCAAGCCGCCCGCTTGGGGTTAGGCTGCGCGGCCAAGGAGACTATCCATGCCGATTCGACACGCGGTTCGCACGGTGGTGCTGGCCACCCTGCTCGGAGGGCTGCCGGTGGGGGCCACCACGATGCTGCGGGCGGACCTGCCGCAGATGGCGCAGACGTCGGACACGGTGGTGCAGGGCGTCGTCCGCCGCGTGCAGAGCCGCTGGAGCGGGGACAAGCGCCGCATCGTCACCGACGTGGAGATTCAAGTGACGGAGGCCCTCAAGGGGCAGCCCGGCGGCACGGTGGTCGTCACCCAGCCGGGAGGCCGGGTGGGGGACATTGGCCAGGTGGTGGGTGGCCTGGCGTCCTTCTCCGAGGGCGAGGAGGTCGTCGTCTTCCTGGAGAAGCGCGGCGCGGCCGCGTTCCAGCTGGCGGGCATGGCGCAGGGCAAATACCAGGTGCAGCGCACCGGCCCGGGCACGATGGCGGTGCCGGCGTCCACCGGGGACGCGGTGTTGATTGATCCGAAGACGCGCCAGGAGACGGCGTCCAACGCGAAGACGGTGACGCTGGAGGAGCTGAAGGCGTCCGTGCGCGCGGCGGTCCAGGCGCAGCAGGCGGCGCCCTCGAAGAAGGGGGCGAAGTGATGGGCGCGCTCGCGTCGTGGGTGGTGCTGGCGGCGGTGATGGGACAGAGCTCCGCGCCGTACGTGCGCAGCCGCGTGTCCCCCGGGGATGAGAACACGCAGTGCCTGTATTGGACGCAGACTCGCGTCACCTATCAGCAGAGCACCGTGGGCAACCCGAAGGCGACGAACCACACGGAGTTCGACGCCATCACCCGCTCGTTCCAGAGCTGGCAGGACATCTTCGCCAGCTGCGGCAACCTGACGCTGGCGGAGGGTGCGCGCGTGAACTCCCGGACGGTGGGCTACAACCGCTCCGGCGACAACATCAACCTCATCCTCTTCCGGGGCCGCGCCTGTCGCGAGGTCGTGGACTCCAACGACGCCTGCTTCACCCAGGACACGTGCGCGAACACGTACGACTGCTGGGATGACAGCGACGGCACCATCGCCATCACGCTCACCACGTACGACGAGCGCACGGGCATCGTCTACGACTCGGACATCTCCTTCAACGCCGCGCGCTTCAACTTCACCACCGGCAACGCCGGGCCGTGCGGCATCGTGGCCACGCCGGACTGCGTGGACACGGACGTGCAGAACACGGCCACCCATGAGGTGGGCCACTTCGTGGGCCTGGACCACACGCTGGCGACGGGCTCCACGATGAACCCCAGCGCCCCTCCGGGCGAGACGTCCAAGCGCAACATCGACCCCGGTTCGCGCAGCTTCGTGTGCGCCGCGTACCCCAAGGGCAGCGCGAGCCAGCCCTGCTTCCCGGTGACCAACTCCAACGGCAACGGGAGTGGAGATGGCGACGGGGACGGCGATGGCTGCACCGCGGCGGCTGGCGGACTGGCGGTGCTGCCGCTGCTGGCCGCGGCCTCGCTGCTGGCGCGCCGCCGGCGGGGTGGACGGTGAGTTGTCGCCTGCTGCTCCTGGGAGTGCTTCTGTGCGCGGGAGCGGCGGGCGCGCAGCAGGACTTCAAGCGCACGCTCGTGCCGGGCCGGCCGTTGTGTCTGGTCTGGCCGGGGCGTGACTACGTCTACCACCTGGACGCGGCCGGCAGCACGCGCACGCCCGGGGACACGGAGGTCGTCGCCATCGAGGCGGCCTTCGACGCGTGGCGGGCGCTGTCCTCGACGTGCAGCGACTTCCGTTTCATCCGGGGCGAGGATTGGTCGCGCCCCGTCGAGATCGGCTACGACGAGGAGCACCGCTTCGACAACTACAACGTCGTCACCTTCCGCGAGCGCAACTGCCAGGACGTCGCCCCGCCGGACGATGCGTGCTGGGCGGAGGAGACGTGCGGCAACGTCTACCAGTGCTGGGCGCACGGGGGCGCCACCATCGGGCTCACCACTTCGTCGTTCAGCTTCAAGGACGGCTCGGTGGTGGACTCGGACATCGAGCTCAACGCGGCGGAGACCGACTACGGTCCCAGCTTCCTCTTCACCACCGTGAATGGGCCGCCGTGCTCGGGCCCACCGTCCACCGACTGCGTCGCCACGGACGTGCAGAACACGATGACGCATGAGATTGGCCACGTCGTCGGGCTGGACCACGTCTACTCCGCGGGCTCCACCATGGAGGCCACCGCCTCCCAGGGCGAGACGTCCAAGCGAGTCATCGACGCGGGCTCCGCGTCCGGCTTCTGCTCGGCCTATCCGCGCGGCCTGCCTCCCACGCAGTGCCGCATCCCGGAGGACCCGGGCTTGAAGCTCGTGGCGGACGGGAAGGGCACCGGCTGCGGCGCTTCCGCGGGAGGACCGGGTGTGGCCGTCGTGCTGCTCTGGGGCGTGGCGCTGATGCGCAGGGGCAGGCGGTCAGCGGCCCCTCGGGCTGGCCTCCCCGGCGCTGCCCCGGGCGGACCTCGCGGTTAGACTCTGACCGTGGCCGTCGCCTTCTTCGACCTGGACAGGACGCTGCTCGCCGCCAACTCCGCGTCGCTCTGGGTGCGCCGCGAGCTGGCGTTGGGGCACATCTCCCGCTGGGAGGCCCTGCGCGCCAGCCTGCTGCTCGCGCGTTACCACCTGGGCTTCGTGGCCATGCAGGACGTGCTCCTGCGCGCCACGGCGCTGCTCTCGGGCTCCGACGCCAGGGCCCTGGAGGCGCGCTCCGCGGACTTCTACGCGGAGGCCGTGCGCGGGCAGTACCGGCCCGGGGCCCTGCTCGCGCTGGAGGCCCACCGCGAGGCCGGAGACCGACTGGTACTGCTGACCTCGTCCTCGGGCTACCTGTCCGACCTGGTGGCGCGCGAGCTGCGCCTGGACGGCGTGCTGTGCAACCGCTTCGAGGTGGACGCGGCGGGACTGCACACCGGGCGTCCGCTGGGGGCCGTGTGTTTCGGCGAGGGCAAGCGGTTCTACGCGGAGGCCACCGCGAAGGAGGCGGGGGTGCCGCTGTCCGCGTGCGCCTTCTACACGGACTCGTACTCGGACCTGCCGGTGCTGGAGGTGGTGGGGCGCCCGGTGGTGGTGAACCCGGACCACCGGCTGCGCCGTGAGGCGCGGAGGCGGGGCTGGCCGGTGGTGGACTGGGGCGTGCCTTCTGGAGGCGCCACCCCGTCCGTCCCTCCGTCGCCGCCGCTCGTTCCCTCCACCGGCCCTTGAAGGACGCGGTGGAGGCGCGTTGCTTCT
This sequence comes from Corallococcus sp. AB030, assembly GCF_003668965.1. Lineage (NCBI taxonomy): Bacteria > Pseudomonadati > Myxococcota > Myxococcia > Myxococcales > Myxococcaceae > Corallococcus > Corallococcus sp. AB030. The sequence goes on along the minus strand of NZ_RAWQ01000011.1, from coordinate 22,090 downwards.
TTCAGCGGCGCGGGGACACGAGCCGCATGGTGAACGTGTAGTCCACGTTCGCCGGGCGGCCCTGGTACTGGATGGGCTTGTAGACGCGCGACTGGAGCGAGTCGAGCACCGCCTTGTCCATGTGCTGCACCATCTTCAGGATGCGGCAGTTCTCCACGCGCCCCTTGTTGGTGATGGTGCAGCGCACCGCCACGAGTCCCTCCGCCTTGATGGCGAGCGCCTCGCGCGTGTAGGCGATGTCCCGGCCCTCCTCCAGCAGCGTCGGCCGCTCCATGGCGTCGTTGAAGGGGATGACGGCGTTCGGGTTGACGGGCGCGAGCGCGCCAGTCGTGAGCGACGGCACCGCGAGGCTGCCCGCCGCGCTGACCGGTGCCGCGGCGGACACGCCCACCGCGCCCGGCGCCTTGTCCGTCGTCGTGGCGGGGACGGCCGCGGGGGTGGCCGGGTTCGCCGTCATCATCACTGGCGCCGCGAGTCCACCCGGCGTCGCCGGGGCCACGTTCTCGAAGTCCTCGGGGGTGGAGGCGGTGGCCAGGTCCACGCGGCTCGGGCGCTCACCGCCGCCCCGGCGCTTGGTCAGCTTCTGGGACAGCACCACCTCACCGGAGCCGCCGGTGATGATGGTCTCCGTCTGGTAGCCCTCCAGCGCGAAGGTCAGCTCCGCGGTGATGCTGCCCTCGCTGCCCAGCGGCAGCTCCAGCATGAAGGGCGTCACGCCCTTTTCCTTGCCCTTGTAATAGACGCGCGCGCCGGACGGCTGGCTCATCAGCCGGAAGCGCACCTTGCCCGGCGCGGGCGCCGCCGTGGGGGCTTCCGCCACCGGGGCCGGTGCGGCGGGGGCCGTGGCCTGGGTCACCGGCTGCGCGGGCTGCTCATCCGGGCTGCCGCCGCGCAGGAAGAACAGCGTGATGCCCACCAGGCCCGCGACCATCACGCCACCCAGCGCGCCCATCATGAGCGTGCGCTGGCGGGCGCGCTGCACGTCCGCCGGCACCTCCACGCTGATGTCCACAGCGAGCCCACCGTCCGCGGGCTCCGCGTTGCCCACGTTGGCGAACAGCGGGGACGCGTAGGGGCCCGTCGTCGGCGGCGAGGGGTAGGGGCCCGTCGTCGAGGCGCCGCCCAGCCGGCGGAACACGCCGCTGTTGCCGCCCGCGGCCATGTGCGCCTCGCGCAGGCCCTCCAGCACTTCGTCCATCGTCTGGAAGCGCCGCGCCGGATCCTTCTCCATGCAGCGGCGCACCACCATCTCGATTTCCGGCGGCACCGCGAGATCCGGGCGCACGGCCTGGAAGGTGGGGGGCGGTTCCTTGTAGTGGGCGAAGATGAGCTCGATGTGGTCGCGCGCGATGAAGGGCGGCCGGCCCATCAGCATCTGGAACAGCATGATGCCCAGCGAGTACACGTCGCTGCGCGCGTCCGCCACGTTGCGCGCCTGCTCCGGCGCCATGTACTGCGGCGAGCCCAGGAACGTACCGTTCTGGGTGATTTCGGGGCTGACCGGCCCCTCCTGCGGCCCCACGGACTTCACGAGGCCGAAGTCCAGGACCTTCACCAGGTCCTGATCCGCCTCATTGAGGATCATGATGTTCGCGGGCTTGAGGTCGCGGTGGATGATGCCCAGGGCGTGCGCCTCGCGCAGCGAGCGGCACACCTGCTGCGCCACCGACACCGCGCGCGCCCAGGGCAGGGGACCGGCTTGACCCAGCACCTGCTGGAGCGTGCGGCCCTCCAGGTACTCCATCGCGATGTAGTAGATGCCGTCGTCCGTCTGCCCGTAGTCGATGACGGTGACGGTGTTCGGGTGCCGCAGCTTCGACGTCAGCGACGCCTCGCGCAGGAAGCGCTTCTGGAAGCCGGGGTCGCGGCTACTAGGGAAGGTGGGGTTGAGCACCTTGAGCGCGACCACGCGCTCCAAGGGGGCCTGGAGGGCGCGGTATACCTTGCCCATTCCACCGACGCCCAGGGGCTCCAGAATGCTGAAGCGGCCGTTCAACGTCCGGCCGATGAGCGGATCCGTTCCCGGGGCCTCAGGGCTCGGGGAATCGCTCTTGATCATTCGTGTCCCCTAGAAGCTGCGTGCAACATGGTTTCTCCGGCAAAAGCAGCAGCTCCGTATCCAAGCACAACTCGCCGGTGCGGCGCACGCCAAGGGGGTCCGGAATCCACCACGTCGGGGCAAGCGCGACCCCGGTCGTAGGGGGGGATGTGAGTCGCGACCTTCGGGTAAGCCCGCATTGCTTTGGGTGGGGCTCCCGGATTACGGTTTTTCTTCCTGCCTGCCATCCGGCGGGCCGAGTTCTTCGATGGCCGAAACCCCCAGAGTCCCCGTCCCTCCACAGGCGCGCCGGCTCTCCGTGCAACAGCGCCTGAGCGCGCTGGAGGCGGAGCAGAACCAGCTGCGTCAGGAGCTCGTCACCTTGCAGGGCGAGGTCCGCCTGCCGGGCCTCTACCTGACCGTGGAGGCAGGCAACACGACCGCGCTCGTGCCCGCCAGGCAGGTGCAGGAGGTGGTGCGGCTGGTGGCGCTGGATCCGCTGCCCGGCGCGCCGGTGCACGTGTCCGGTTCATTCGTCTACCGCGGCAGCCCGGCGGTGGTGGTGGACGTGGCGCGCCTGATGGGCGTCAAGCGCACGCCGGATCTGGACTCGCTGCTGGTGGTGGTGGACGCGGGCCGCATGGTGGCGCTGCTGGTGGACCGGGTGAAGGACCTGGTGGAGACGCCGGTGCTGGTGGACGGCTCGCAGAGCGGCGAGGAGAAGCTGCCGTGGGACGGCACCGGGCTGATGGCGGGCTTGTGCCGCACGCCGGAGGGCCTGCGCCCGCTCCTGCGCACGAGCGCGCTGCTGAACGGGACGGAGGGCCTGTGAGCGACGGGCTTCTCGACGACGCCACGCTCGCGAAGGTCGAGGAGGTGCTCCAGGGCGCCTGCGGCCTGACGCTCGCGAGCAGCCTGCGTCGCTCGTTGGAGCCCGCGCTGTCCCGCGCGGCGCTGTCGCGCAACCTGTCCGAGACGGCCTTCCTGCGCCAGTTGCTCATTCGCGAGCCGACGGCGGTGGAGGCGTTCATCGAGCACGCCGTCATCGGCGAGACCTACTTCTTCCGCCACCCGGAGCACCTGCGCGCGCTGGCGTCCCGGGCGCGCCTGCACCAGGGCGGCCCGTTCAACGTCTGGAGCGCGGGCTGCGCGAGCGGCGAGGAGCCCTACAGCATCGCCATGGCGCTGATGGACGCGGGGCTGGGCAACGGCGGGCGCTTCCGCGTGCTGGCGACGGACGTGTCCGGCCGGGCCCTGCAGCGCGCGAAGGCCGGCGTGTACAGCCCGTGGTCGCTGCGGCGCATCGAGCCGGACCTGGAGAAGCGCTTCCTCGTTCCGCACCCGGGCTCGTCGGGAAATGACACGCAGCACTCCGTCACTCCGGAGGTCGTGCGCACGGTGGACTTCCGCCGCCACAACCTGGCCACGGACGCGGTGCCGTCCCTGGGCTTCCACGCCATCTTCTGCCGCAACGTCCTCATCTACTTCACGCCGGAGCTGGTGCGCGCGGTGCTGAGCCGGCTGGTGAGCGCGCTCGCGCCGGGCGGGCTGCTCTTCGTGTCGCCCGCGGAGGTGCCGCTCACCAACGGGATGGGGCTGGAGACGCTGGACGTGGACGGCACCCCCGTCCTGCGCATGCCCTTGGAGCAGCTGTGGACCGCGGGCGAGTCCGCCACCGTGTCCCCTCCGCGTCGCGACGCGCCCTCGGCCTTCACCGCCGCCTCGCTCCGCCGGGAGACGCCGGTGCCGGGCAGCTTGCGGATTTCGTCCCGCCGCCCCACGCCGTCCGCTCCCATGGCGGTCTACTCGGCGCGGCCGTCCAGCCCGGCTCCGGTGGCGGACGCCCCGCGTGCCCAGGCGTCCACGCCGGCGGCTCGCGCGGCCCAGGACGCGGGACTGCTGACGCGGGCGCTGGAGGCGGCGCACGCGGGCCACTTCGAGGAGGCGGAGGCGCTGGCGCGCGAGGCGGCGCGGGCGCTGTCTCCGGAGGCGTACCTGCTCCTGGCGATGGTGGCCGAATCGCGCAACGACCTGGACGCGGCGGTGGAAGCGGTGCGCAAGGCGCTGTATCTGGAGCCGCAGCTGGCGCTGGGACATGCGACGCTGGTAGCGCTCTACAGCCGCCTGGATCGGCGCGAGGACGCGGAGCGCGCGAGGCAGAACGCGCTGCGCGCGCTGGATGGATTGGATGACGAGCACCCGCTGCGAGGCGTGGAGACGACGATGACGGCGGGGGGCTTGCGGCAGGCGCTGGCTCCCCGGCCTTCGCAGATGGGCTGGCAGGGCGCGCGCTGAAGTCGTGGGGCGCGCCGGTACACGTGAGGTGGGGACAACGTGGAAGCGAAAGGTTTGAAGATGGCGTCGCCTCAAGGGGCGGATTCGACCAGGCTCAGCCTGCGGACGAAGATCCTCGGGGGCACGGGCATCTTCGGCGTCGTGCTGGTCGGCATCCTGACCTTCGCGTTCTGGATGCAGATGAGCGACGGCCTGCTGGATGAGCTGACCAAGCGCTCGCGCGCGGTGGGCATCGGCATGGCGTTCGCCGTGGGTGCGTCCGCCGCGGCGAACGACGCGATGATGCTCCAACTGGGCACCGACGCGGCTCTCAAGAGCGTGCCGGACATCGCGTACATCGTCATCCGCGACGCGAGCGGCAAGGTGCTGGCGCGCTCCGCGGACGAGCACTTCGCGACCGCCGCCGCCGTGGAGCCCGCGGACGGCGACGCGGTGGTGGACCGCCTGCTGACAGCGGGCACGCTGCCCGTGGTGGAGACGACGGCGCCCATCCTCTTCGGCCCGCCGGGCGGCGCGCTCAAGCGCGTGGGCACCGTGCAGCTGGCGCTGGACCGCGAGGCGCTGGCGGACTCGCTGTCCTCCAGCACCTGGCGCACCGCGGGCCTGGGCCTGCTGGTGCTGGTGCTGGGCCTGCTGGCGGCGGCCGGCATGGCCAGCCTGTTCATCCAGCCGCTGGAGCGGCTGGCCCGCGCGGCGGTGGGCATCGCGGCGGGGGACCTGCGCCAGCAGATCGACACGACCGGCACGGACGAGATTGGCGAACTGGCGGGCAGCTTCGCCACCATGGCGGACGCGCTGGTGCACCTGCTGCACGACCTGCGCGGCGCGGCCACGGACCTGGAGCACGAGGCCGCGGGCGTGCTGGCCACCTCCACGCAGCAGTCCGCGATGGCGCACCAGCAGGCGTCCGCCATCAACGAGACGAGCACCACGGTGGCGGAGATCGCCCAGACCTCCAAGCAGGCCACGTCCTACGCGGACGCGGTCATCGCCCAGACGCAGAAGTCGGAGTCGCTCAGCGCTCAGGGACAGAAGGTCGTCACGGAGAGCGTGGAGGGCATGGAGAAGCTGGGCGAACAGGTGAAGGCCATTGCCCTGGCCATCACCGACCTGAACGAGCGCACGCTGCAGATCAGCGACATCATCGGACAGGTGAAGGACGTGGCGGAGCAGTCCAACCTTCTGGCCCTCAACGCCTCCATCGAGGCGGCGAAGGCGGGCGAGCACGGACGCGGCTTCGCGGTGGTGGCCACGGAGATGCGCACGCTGGCGGAGCAGTCCCGCATGGCGGCCGAGCAGGTGCGCGTGCTCCTGGGTGAAGTGCAGAAGGGCACCCGCCTGGCGGTGACCACGACGGACGAGGGCAGCCGGCGCGCCCAGGCGGCGATGGAGCTTGCGCGCGGCGCGGGCTCCACCATCCTGGGCCTGTCGGAGGTCATCCGCGAGTCGTCCGGGGCGGCGCGGCAGATCGCGGGCAACACGCGGCAGCAGACCATTGGTGTGGAGCAGATCGCCACGGCGATGGGCGAGCTGACGTCCGCCATGAGTGATTCGGTGGAGGGCACCCGGCGCATCGAGCAGGTGGCCGGCAATCTCTCCATCTTGTCGAAGCGCTTCTCTGAACTTGTAGGCAGGTACCAGCTATGAACAGCAACGTGACGGGTGGGGCACGCAAGGCAGCGAAGGTGCTGATCGTGGAGGACACGAAGACCATCACCAACCTCCTGCAGGTCTACCTGATGGGGTGGGGGCTGGACTTCGTGGACGCGCCCAATGGCGCGGTGGGACTGAAGCGGGCGCGCGAGCAGAAGCCGGACCTCATCATCTCCGACGTGCAGATGCCGGAGATGGACGGCTTCGCGCTGTGCGCGGCCATCCGGGGCGACCCGAAGCTGCACGACACGCCCTTCATGCTGCTCACGTCGCTGAAGGACGACGCGAGCCGCCAGAAGGGGAAGCTCGTCGGCGCGAGCGCGTTCCTCAACAAGCCGGTGTCCGTGGACGACCTGCGCTCCAAGGTGCGGGACATCCTCAAGCTGCCGGCCACGAAGTACTGACCGCCCGCCCATGTCTACTGACGACCGCAAGCTGCTGCCCATCGACTTCGACGAGCTGAAGGCCTCGCTCGACGCGGCCCAGATGCTGCTGGAAGGCGCCACCGTCGTGAGCGCCCACAGGCGGCGCGAGGTGCTGCACCAGCGCGCGGTGGCGCTGGCGAACTCGCGCCACGAGACGCGCCAGGAGGTCGTCACGGTGCTCGCCTTCCAGGTGGGCGGCGAGCGCTACGCGGTGAAGATCGACTACGTGGACCACGTGCTGGAGTCGCGCGGGATGTGCTCGCTTCCCGGGGCGCCGCGCCACGTGCTGGGGGCGCTCCTGTCGCGCTCGCGCATCGTGCCGGTGCTGGACCTGCGGCAGTTGCTGGGGCTGGAGGGCGGGGGCATGTCCGACCTGAGCAAGGTCGTGGTGGTGGAAGTGGACGACGAGGCGTTCGGGCTGGCGGCGGAGGTCGTGGACGGACGGCTGGAGTTGCCGCGCGCGGAGCTGTCCCAGCCGCCGCCGGGGCCGTTCCTGTTCCTGACGCCGGACCGGCTCACGGTGCTGGACCTCACACAGCTGGGCAACCCGGCGGCCGCAAGGCGCGGCTAGAGGGGACTGGGGTTTCATGGATCCGCAGTTGCTGCGCAGCATCTGGCCGGTGTTCGCCGCGGAGACGCGCGAACAGATTCAGGCCATCGGGTCGAAGGTGCTGGGGCTGGAGCAGCCGGCCAGCGCCCGCGACGCGGACCTGATGCCGTCGCTGAAGCGCGTGGTGCACAGCCTCAAGGGCTCCGCGGCGAGCCTGGGGCTGGACGACATCGAACGCATCGTCCACGCCATCGAGGACGGGCTGTCCCACGTCGACGTGGATCAGCCCATCTCCCGGGGCGCCGTGGAGGCGATGCTCCGGGGCCTCTCCGCCATCGAGAACGCCCTCAACCGGGGCGACGCGGGTGAACAGCCCGTGGTGGACGGCGTGGGCTCGCTGCTCAAGGCCCTGGGCCACGAAGAGCCGGCCGCCCCCGGGTCCGACGACGCCGCCATCAGCGGCCCGTTGGGCGAGGACGGGCTGAAGGCGCTGGTGGCGCTGGAGACGGCGCTGAGCACGCTGGTGTCCCCCAAGGTGGAGGACCGGGCGGGCGCGGTGCGTTCAGCGGTGGACCAGGCGCACGCCCTGCGGCAGATCGCGGAGGCCGTCCAGGCGGATGCGGTGGCCACGCTGGCGGAGGCCGCGGCGCTGGGCTTCACGCGCATGGAGGAGGGCGGGGACGCGGCGGGACTGGCGGCGTCGGAGGTGGCGGGTGCGCTGGTGGACCTGCGCATGGCGCTGAGCGTGGCGGAGGAGGCTGTCGCGGTCCGCGAGCCCGAGCCTGTGAATCTGACTCCGGCCCCTGCGGCGAAGCCCGCGGCGCGTGCGAGCACTCCGGCTCCTGAGGGCCGCGCCGGGACGGTGGACCGCGCGGTGCGCGTGTCCGTGAAGACGCTGGACTCGCTGGCGCTCCAGGTGGAGCACCTGGTGTCCGGGCGGTCGCAGCAGGGCCGGCGCACGGAGGGCTTCCGGTCGCTGACGGATCAGGCGCACGAGGTGCTGCTGCACCTGGAGCGCGCCGCGTCGCAGCTGGCCATGTCCGGTGGCGGGTCCGCGCTGGAGCCGCTGCGCACGGGCGTGGGCCTGATGCGCACGATGCAGAAGCGCCTGCTGGAGCATGCGAAGGAGGCGCACCGCGACGGTGAGCAGCAGTCGCTCATCGGTCAGGTCATCCGCGACGACCTGCGCGACCTGCGCATGGTGCCGGCCTCGCAGGTGCTGGAGCCCCTGCGGCGCACGGTGCGCGAGACGGCTTCGCGGTTGGGCAAGGAGGTGGCGCTGGAGCTGGGTGGCACCGACGTGCGGCTCGACCGGCGCATCGTGGACGCGCTGAAGGATCCGCTGGTGCACCTGGTGCGCAACGCCATCGACCACGGGCTGGAGATGCCCGTGGAGCGCAAGGCGGCGGGCAAGCAGGAGACGGGCCGGTTGGTGGTGCGGGTGGAGGCGCGGGGCACGCGCATTGGCGTCATCGTGGAGGATGACGGCGCGGGCCTGGACCCGGTGCGCGTGCGCGCGACGGCGGTGCGCCGGGGCCTGATGAACCAGGAGGCGGCGGACAAGCTGTCGGACGCGCAGGCCGCGCGGCTCATCTTCCAGCCGGGCTTCTCCACGCGAGATGAAGTGACCTCCACGTCGGGTCGTGGGGTGGGCCTGGACGTGGTGCTGGCCACCGCGCAGCGGCTGCAGGGCAGCGCGGACGTGGAGTACACGCCCGGCAAGGGCACGCGCTTCATCGTGGACCTGCCGTTGACGCTGGCGGCGGCGCTGGGCCTGCTGGTGCGCACCGGCACCACCATCACCGCGATTCCCTCCGACACCGTGAAGCGCGTGCTGCGGCTGGACGCGGACGACGTGGGCACGGTGGCCGGACGCGTGGTGGCGCGGCTGGATGGCGAGCAGCTCACGTTCCTGTCACTCTCGGAGGCCATCGGCCTGCCGCGCATGCCGCTCGCGCTGGAGTCGGGCCGGCGGCAGACCGCGGTGCTGCTGTCGCTGGGCGAGGAGCGCGTGCTGTACGCCATCGACGAGGTGGTGGGGCAGCAGGAGCTGGTGGTCCGCGCGCTGGGCAAGCACCTGCGGGACGTCACGCACCTGGCGGGCGCGGCGGTGCTGGACGACGGCCGCGTGGTGCCGGTGCTCAACGCGCCGGAGCTGCTGCGCGCGGCCAAGCCGGACACGCGCACCTCCGGTGGTGAATCCAAGCTGCCGCGCATCCTGGTGTGCGACGACTCGCTCACCACGCGCTTCGCCATGAAGTCGCTGCTGGAGATTGCCGGCTACCCGGTGGTGACGGCGTCGGACGGCGAGGAGGCGTGGCAGGTGCTGGAGCGCGTTCACTGCCACCTGGTGGTCAGCGACTGGCAGATGCCCCGGCTGGACGGCGTGGGACTGGCCCGCCGCATCAAGGGCCACCCCATGTTCCGGCGCACGCCCATCATCCTGGTCACGTCGCTGGACAGCAACGAGGACCGCGCGGCCGGTCTGGAGGCGGGCGCGGACGGCTACCTGGTCAAACGCGAGGTGGAGCGCGGCAAGCTCCTGGAGCTCGTGCGCCAGCTGCTGCCGGGCTGAAGCAGGGCAGGGCAGCCTGGAAACGACGACGCCCCGTCCTTCGCCTGGAGCGAGGGACAGGGCGTCTGTTCTTTTCAGCCGCGAGGCGCTTCTTCAGCGCGGGCGGACCCACGCCTTGGGCCAGTCGTCGAACTCGGTGACCTCCTGGTCGTCGACGAGCAGCGTGTACATGGACTCCTCGGGGAAGTCGCCGATGCGCAGGCGCAGTTCCTTGCCCTCCGCCTTGGTGCGCAGCGGGTGGAGCGGGTCCGACGTCTTCACCCACTCCAGCTTCTGCTTCATCAGTTGATCAGCGTTCATAGCTTTGCCTGTGGCTTGGCGTAGATGTTGTCCACGGCCTGGTTGGTACGCTGCGAGCTGTTGATGATCTTGTCGTACGCCTGCGCCTCGCTCAAGCCGCTCTTCTTGGCCTCACCGACGAGCTGGTCGAAAGAGGGGCCGTCCAGACGGCCGTACTTGAAGAAGTCGCGCGCCTTGAGCATCGCGGATTCAAACGTGCCCATGAACTCACGCGCGCCCACGCGGGCCTCGTGGCGGATGGCGTGCGCGGCCTTCGCGCGGTCCGCCAGCGACGCACCCTGCGCCTGGAGCTTCGCGTCGTTCGCGGGGATGCCGGCGATCTGCTGCTTGTACCAGGCGCGGATCTCGGTGTTCGTCGTGGGCTTCTTGGCGCCGCTCGCCTGCGTGTTGTTCACGCTCGCCGCCCCTTCGGGGTTGCGCGGGCGGGTGCGCGACGGGCTGCCGGTGGACACGTCACTCGGCGGCCGGTTGGCCGTCGGGGGCGCTGAGTTCGACCGGGCGGGCTTCGTCGGCGTCGAGGACGGCGACGTCGTCGTGGTGGGCTTCGCATCCACGGAGTTGCTGCGACGCGGCTGCGGCGTCGACAGCGCCGAGTCGGACTTCGTGGAGAGCACGCTCGAGCTTCGGTTGAGCTTCATGGGGGAGGCCTTCGGGGTCAGGAAGGAAAACCGCTTTCCCTTTTATCGCAGTTGCGAGTAGGCGAGTTGCGACCTCCGCCTACCTTTCGCGCACTGGCCCGACGTCTCCCGCCTTCTCATACTCTCAGCAGTGGGCAGGTACGGGGAAGGCGTCATCCCCCGGCAGCACCAGGGTGATTTCCAGGCGGGGCTCCACGGCCACGGCCATCGTGCCTCCCAGCCGCTCCGCGAGCTGCTGGAGCATGGCCTGCGTCCGCGCCGTCAGGGCCGCGCCAGGGCAGGCCTGGACGCGCAGCAGCCACTGGGAGGCCTCCTGGGCCGGGCCCAGGTGGACGTCCACCGCTACGGCGCCAACGGTGCCCCTGGCGAGGGTGCGGGCGAGCAGCTCCCAGTCCGCCCGGGCGCCTCTCACCGGTACGGTCCGTTCCGCGGGCAGCGTCAGCGTGGGGGCGGCGCGGCCTCGCGTGGGCGCGAAGGCGCGCGTCAGCACGGGGCGCAGGTCATCCAGGCCCGGCACGGGTGGTGCCAGGCGCCGGTCGATGAGCTCCTTCTGATCCGCGGCGACCTTGGCGATGCGCTCCAGGTAGCGCTGCGCCTGCGGGCCCAGCGGTCCGCCGGTGCCCTTGAGCATCATGTCCACGTAGCCCTTGATGACCATGAGCGGTGTACGCAGGTCGTGCGCCGCGCGCGAGCGCCGCTTGTCCTGCACCGCCACGGTGCGCTCCAGGCGCCGCTTCGCTTCCAGCAGCCGGGCCTGTCGTGCGCCCTGGGCCGCCTCGCGCGAATGCGCCGCGAGCAGCGCCGGGGCGAACGTGCTGAAGCGCGCCACCACGCTCCGCTGCGACGTCGTCAGTGGCGCGGGCCATATCTCCATGACAGAGGACCGCTTCGATGCATCCGCGCGACGGGCGGGGACGTTCCCCACCTTCATCACGCAAACGCGTCCTTCATAGAGGGCCGCGCCGGTCGCACCGGTCAGCCGCAAGGACGCCTTGAGGAGAGCCTCCAGGCCCGCGCGCGTTCCTTTGCGCAGCGCCTGCTCGGCCACCGCCGTCAGCGTCGTTTCCATCCTGGCATCGAGGTCGTCCTCGATGCGCCGCCCCATCCAAGCCCCAGCCCGCACGCGCCAAGGAATGGTCATGCCCGTCAAGAGGCGCAATGGCTCCACCGGGGAGCACTTCCGTTCCGCACCAGGCAGCAATCCTTTACCCACGCTGATCACGCCGGGCGGACATTTTTACCGCCGTTCGGGCAGCCCCCTCGAGCCAAACCCTTGCTCTTGCTGGGAAAAGGTTTTGGCCAGCCGCTTGCTATCACCAGCCCACGTCAGGCTGGGCGGGAAGGGGCGGATGGGTACTCTCGATTACTACGCGACGATGGCTCGGATGGCGCCTGGGGCGCTCGCGAAGAGCGCGGTCCGCCGGGTCCAGAAGGTCGCACGGCAGGCGCTGTACCGCCGCCGGGAGCAGGTGGACGAGGCGCAGCTGCTGGAGTCCTTCGGCGCCACCCGCGCCGAGGACCTGGTGACGCTCGCGCTGGATCACCGCACGTCGCGCGCCTGGTGCGAACTGTCGCAGCGCGAGTCCGCTCGCGCCGCCATCCAGAAGCTTCCGGGCGCGAAGGTGCGCACGCTCGAGCGCGCCGAACAGGCGCTCCGTCAGGAGTGGGACGTCTTCGGCATGAAGGTGGCCTTCGGCGAAGGCAAGCCGGTGGACTGGTCCCTGGAGCCGGTGAGCGGCCGGCAGTACCCGGTGGATCCAGTGGAGCGCATGCCGCTGCACGTGACGGGCATGGATCCGAAGTACCCGTGGGTGATGGCCCGGCTGGACAGCGCGCTGGCCCTGGCCCAGGGCGCGTGGGTGGCGGACACCGAAGCGGAGCGCTCGCGCTTCGCCACGGCCTTCGTCGCGCAGACGCTGGACTTCCTGCAGGCGAACCCCGTGGGCATGGGCGTCCATTGGACGTGCCCCATGGAGATTGGCTTGCGCGCGGCCAACATCGCGCAGGCGCTGGTGATGTTCGCGGACGCGCCGGAAGTGCGCCGTCCGGAGTTCCTGGTGCCCGTGCTGGGCGCGCTCGCGGAGCACTGCGCTTGGGTGGAAGCCCACCTGGAGGACACCAGCGCGGTGCCCAACAACCACCTCGTCTCCAACTACGTGGGGTTGGCGGTGGTGGGGCTGCTCTTCCCGGAGCTGCCCGGCGCGCCCCGTCAGGTGGCGCTCGCGGCGAACGGCCTGCGCACTCAAATGGAGGCGCAGGTCCACCCCGAAGGCACGTCCTTCGAGGGCTCCATTCCCTACCACCGCCTGTCGGTGGAGCTGTTCACGCTGGCCTTCCTCGTCGCTCGCGGCGCGGGCGTGTCGATGGGCCCCGCGTACGAAGCGCGTCTGCGATTGATGTTCGTCGCGGCCCGCGCGTGGTCGTCGGAAGCCGGCCTGGCTCCACAGATTGGCGACAACGACAGCGGCCGCGTGTTCCCGTTCCAGGAGCGCGAGGACGGGGATCACAGCTACCTCGCGGGGCTGGGCGCGGCGCTCTTCAACGATGCGGGGCTGGGCGGCGGCGTGTTCCCGGACGAGGCGGCGTGGCTCCTGGGCGACGCGGGCCTGGTGCGTTTCAACGCGCTGCCCGTGGCTCCGGCGCCCGCGTCGGTAAGCTTTTCGGAAGGTGGCTTTCACATCTTGCGCGGCGAAGGGGTCGTGCTCACCGTCTCGGCCGGAAAGCAGGGGCAGCGGGGCGTCGGAGGACACAGCCACAACGACAAGCTTTCCTTCGAGCTTCACCTCGCCGGCCGCCCCGTCATCGTCGATTCAGGCACGGGTTCGTACACGCGGGATCCGGCTCTGCGCAACGCGATGCGGAGCACCGCGGCGCACAACACGCTTCAGGTGGATGGGGCGGAGCAGGCCCCGTTGGATCCGGCGCGGCTGTTCGCGCTGCCGGAGGATGCCCGGGCTCGCGTCGTGGCCTTCCAGCCCGGCGCGAAGCATGACCGGTTGGTGGTGCGCCACGACGGCTACCGCCACCTGCCGGCCCCGGTAGGGATTGAGAGGACTTTCTTCCTCGACCGGCACGTGCGCGCGCTGGCCGTGGGGGACCGGCTCGTCGGAACGGGCCGTCATGAGGTGGTCGGACGTTTGCACCTGCCAGATGCGCAGGCGCGGTGGTGCCAGCCCGCGGCGGAAGTGGTGGCGCGTGCGGGGCGCGTGCAGGAGGGCCCGGAGGCCTTCGATGCACGGGCCCTGGAGATTGGACCGGCGGATGCACCCGCGGGTTGGGTGCTCTTCGGGCGGGGGTTGGAGACCCTGCTCGTGCCGTCTCGCTACTCGCCCGCGTATGGGCGCGTGGTGCCGGCGGTGTCGGTGGAGTTCCGGAGGCAGCTGACGCCTCCGGCATGGTTGGGGTGGGTGTTCGTCTTCAGGTGATTGGTGTGGGTCGGGACGTGTGAGCCGGCGAGGCCGCACGTCAACTGCTGGGAGTAACGACAATGCGCGTGATGGTTGGCAACCCGTTGCTGGGTCGGATTCAGAATCGGGAAGCGAAGGTGGGCGTGGTGGGTCTCGGGTACGTCGGTCTTCCGCTGGGCATGGCCTTCGCGGAAGCAGGCTTCCCGGTCACGGGGCTGGACGTCGACCAGCGCAAGATCGACAAGATCGCCAAGGGTGAGAGCTACATCAAGCACATCCCCAGCGCGCCGCTGGCGGAGCTCACCAACGCTGGCAAGCTCAAGGCGACCAACGACTTCGCGAAGTCCCGCGAGCTCGACTGCGTCATCATCTGCGTCCCCACGCCGCTGACCGCGTCGCGTGAGCCGGACATGACCTTCATCATCCAGACGGGCGAGGCCCTGGCGCCGTACGTGCGCCCCGGCCAGCTCTTCATCCTGGAGTCCACCACCTACCCGGGCACCACCGAGGAGATCCTCAAGCCCCTGCTGGAGAAGAACGGCCTCAAGGCGGGCGTGGACTTCTTCCTGGCCTTCAGCCCCGAGCGCGAGGACCCGGGCAACAAGGGCTTCAACACCAAGACGATTCCGAAGGTCGTGGGCGGCTACTCGCCCGCGTGCCTGGAGGTGGCGGTCGCCCTCTACGGCAGCGCCCTGAAGGAAGTGGTGCCGGTGACCTCCACGCGCGTCGCGGAGCTCTCCAAGCTGCTGGAGAACATCTACCGCTGCGTGAACATCGCCATGGTCAACGAGATGAAGATGCTCTGCGACCGCATGAACGTGGACGTGTGGGAGGTCATCCAGGCCGCCAGCACCAAGCCCTTCGGCTTCCAGCCGTTCTACCCGGGCCCCGGCCTGGGCGGGCACTGCATCCCCATCGACCCGTTCTACCTGACGTGGAAGGCGCGCGAGTTCGAGTTCCACACCAAGTTCATCGAGCTGGCCGGTGAGGTGAACTGGCAGATGCCCTACTACGTGGTGCAGCGCACGATGGAGGCGCTCAACCAGAACAAGAAGGTCCTCAACGGCGCGAAGGTCCTCTGCATCGGCGCGGCGTACAAGAAGGACATCGACGACCACCGCGAGTCCCCGTCGCTGCGCGTGATGACGCTCCTCAAGGAGAAGGGCGCGGACATCGCCTACCACGACCCGTTCGTGAAGGAGCTGCACAAGGGCCACGGCTTCAACATGGAGATGAAGTCCGTCCCGCTCGACCCGGAGACGCTCAGCCAGTACGACGCGGTGATGATCCTCACCGACCACTCGCACATCGACTACAACGAGCTGGTCCAGCGCTCGAACATCGTCGTCGACACGCGCAACGCGACCAAGGCCGTCACCCAGGGCCGCGAGAAGATCGTCAAGGCGTAGGCCTGTAACGAACAGAGCATGCGGGCAGGAGGGTCCTCGCTTCACGCCAGGGTGCGTGAGGGGAGGGCCCTCGCCGCGTTTCTGGCTACAGTGCGTGGCCGTGCCCGGCTCCTCCCGTCCCCTGTTCCCGATGCTCATGGCCGCGTCGCTGCTGATGGGCGCGGCGCCCGCTTCCGACCCTCGCGCTCCGTTGCTGGACGCGATGAGCGCGGAGCTTCAGCGCAACCAGCAGCAGCTCAAGGTGAACGGCCATGAAGCGCCGTACTTCCTGAGCTACGGCGTGAAGGACTACGAGTCGCGGTTGATCATCGCGCGCTACGGAGCGCTGTTCCAGGACGACGACTACCGCGAGCGCAAGCTGGGCGTGGACGTGCGCGTGGGCAGCTACGACTACGACAGCTCCGTGGCGGACTCGCTCGACTTCGGCTTCAGCACCAGCAAGGGCTCCAGCTTCACCGCGCGCAAGGACGGGCCGCAGGACGACTCGCCGCTCGCGCTGCGCACGGCGCTGTGGCTCGTCACGGACGAGAAGTACAAGGCCGCCCTCTTCCAGTACCTGAAGAAGAAGGGTGAGGACGTCTACTCGGTGGAGGACCCCAAGCGCCCCGCGTCCTTCTCCAAGGAGACGCCCGCCACCTACGTGCAGCCGCCGGTGGCGTTCCCTTTTGATCGCCAGAAGTGGCGCAAGCTGGCGCGCGAAGTGTCCGCGCGCTTCAACGCGCACCCGGAGCTGTTCGATTCAGAAGTGCGCATCACCGCGGACAAGGTCACGCGGTTGTTTACGTCGTCGGAAGGCACGCGCCTCATCACGGAGGAGACGCTGTACGCGTTCCACGTCTCCGCTGTGACGCGCGCGCCGGACGGGCAGTTGCTCGACAACTCGCGCAGCTTCTACCTGCCCACGGAAGCGGGGATGCCTGACGAGGCGCGCGTGCACGCGGCGGCTCAGAAGGTCATCGACGAGCTGCTCGCGCTGCGGCAGGCACCGGCCATCACCCCGTACGCGGGCCCGGCCATCCTGGCGCCGGAGGCCGCGGGCGTGCTCTTCCACGAGACGCTCGGCCACCGGCTGGAAGCGGACCGGCAGGACGGCGACACCGACGGCAAGACGTTCAAGGGACAGGAGGGGAAGCAGATCCTCCCGGCCTTCCTGTCGCTGCGGGATGATCCGTCCCGGCGCGAGGTGAACGGCGAGCCGCTCAACGGCTACTACCTCTACGACGAGGAGGGCGTGAAGGGGCAGCCGGTGAGCCTGGTGGAGAAGGGCGTGCTCAAGGGCTACCTGATGAGCCGTCACCCGGTGGAGGGCTTCCCCAAGTCCAACGGCCACGGGCGCGGACAGGGCACGCTCCAGCCGGTGGCGCGCATGGCGAACCTGCTCGTGGACAGCACGAAGCAGGTGAGCGACGCGGAGCTCAAGAAGCTGCTCGTCGCGGAGGCGAAGCGGCAGGGCAAGCCGTACGGGCTCATCATCCGAGACATCACGGGCGGCAACACCAACACGTCCAGCTACGGCTACCAGGCCTTCAAGGGCGTGCCGCGCATGGTGTACCGCGTGGACGTGAAGACCGGCGAGGAGACGCTGGTGCGCGGGGTTGAAATCGTGGGCACGCCGCTGTCGTCCGTGAACCGCATCCTCGCCACGGGGCAGAAGCTGGGCGTGTTCAACGGCTTCTGCGGCGCGGAGAGCGGCAACGTGCCCGTGTCCACCGTGGCGCCCGCGGTGCTGCTCCAGGAGCTGGAGCTGCAGCGCACCATGGAAGGCAAGGACCGGCCGCCGCTGTTGCCCAGCCCGGCCGCCCCGCAGAAGGGGACGGCCGGACCGGAGGCGAAGAAGGACTAACCGACCTTCTTCAGCACCACGTAGCCGGCGGCGGGGATGTTCACCGGGGTGTTCCCGCCGTTCAGCGTGGCGCCGTAGTTGCCGAAGTTGCCGCCGCCGTACACGGAGGCGTCGCTGTTCAGCACTTCCTTCCACTGGCCCGGGGGCAGCGGCAGCGAGTAGCCCTCCAGGTTCTTCTGGTTGAGGCTGCCCACCACGAGGAACTCCTCGTTGCCCGACTTGCGCGTGAAGGCCATCACGCTGTCGTCGTTGTGGGTGTAGACGCGCTTCACCTCCGCCGCCGCGCTGAAGGCGTCGCTGCTGTTCCGCAGGCCGATGGAGTCCTTGTAGAAGCTGAAGGACTGCCGGCGGGTGACGTCCAGCATCGCGTCCTTGCGCTCGGAGGCGGGCAGGGCGGCCACTTCCGAGAACAGCTTCTTGTCGTCCGCGGAGAAGGCCTTGTACGCGCTGTCCTTCGCGCGCGCGTCCGGGGACAGCTCGAAGAGGCGCTCGTAGGTGGCCTTGGTGGTGTCGTTGAACGTCACCTTGCCGAAGTCCACGCCCTGGCCCACGTCCTGCCAGCTCCAGTCGCTGTCCCAGGTGGACGGGTTGCCCCACTTGAAGTCGTTCTGGGCGCCGAACTCGTCACCCTGGAAGAACATGGGGATGCCCGGGCCGGCCATGCCGATGCCGGCGGCGAAGCGGGCGGCGCCGCGCGACCAGTTGTCAGGGAAGTCGGTGGCCTCCGCGCCCTCCGCGGTGTTCATGGTGCGCTCCGCGTTCCCCACCTCGTCGTGGTTGCTGATGATGGACAGCGCGTGCTTCCAGCCGTCCAGGCCGCGCGGGTTCGTCATCAGGTTCACGAACGCGTCCACGTCCGTCTTCATCCCGCGCGAGGCGGCCTGGATCAGGCCCGGCTTGCTGTTGTCGCGCACCAGCCGGTGCTGGAACTCCGTGTACCACTGGGCGTCGAAGCCGCCGCCCGTGCCGTCCGACTTCGCCGGACGCGAGATGTCCGGCTCGTAGTCGAACTGCTCCGCCACGGTCCACGCGTCCGGGTTGATGAAGTGCACCTGGCGGTTGATCTCCCGGAGCATCTCCCAGCCGTCCTTGCCGCCCGTGCCCTTGATGGGCTCCGTGAAGTCGAAGCGCAGGCCGTCGAACTTCAGCTCGGCGATCTGCTGCACGGCGTGGTCCACGAACAGCTGCTTCACCTGTGGCGTGTTGTACGCGGGCACGGCGCCCCACGGGGTGTCGCGCTGCTCGAACTGGCCGGGCTCCTTGGACCAGTTGAAGTAGGGGTTGCTGGGGCCGCCCACGTTCCACAGGCCGTTGTGGTCGCCGAAGACGTGGTTGTAGACGACGTCCGACACCACGTTCAGGCCCTTGCCGTGGGCCGCGTCGATGAAGCGCTTGAGGGCCTCATCGCCCTCCACCCACTGGCCCGTCTCGTCCTCGAAGCCGAAGGAGCTCTCCGTGGCCAGGCTGTTCACGCCCAGGTAGCCCCAGTTGCGCGCGCCCTCCACCTCGTTGGTGGGCAGCAGCTCCAGCGTGGTGACGCCCAGCTCCTTGAAGTAATCCAGCTTCTTGATCAGGTCCTCCATGGTGGAGCGGTTGGCGTTGCCCGCCTCGCCCAGGAAGCTGCCCGGGTGGAGCTGGTACACCACCCACTTCGACGGATCCTTCTCACGCGGGACGTCGTCGTTCTTGAACTGGAACGTCGTGGGGTCGGTGAGGATGGAGCCGCGGAAGGACACGCCGCTGCCCGTGGTGATGAGGTCGCTCCACGGGTCGTTCTCCGCTGACGCCAGGCGCTCCGTGTCGGAGAGCTTGCCGTCGTTGTTCACGTCGTCGCGCAGGTGGAGCTTGCCCTGCGCGTCCTTGTCGAACACCTGGAACTCGTAGCGCAGGCCGGCCAGCTTCTCCGGGTCATTGACGAGCGCCGTCCACGCGCCGGCCTGGTTGGTCATCTTGATGCGGCCGTCGTCGGTGACGTTGCGCGACCAGAAGTCGTTGAGCTTCCCGCCGTGCAGCTTGTCGATGAGCGTGTCGTCGAACTTGCCCAGGCGCTCCTGGAGCTGCTGCTTGTTGAGCGGGTTGCCGTCTCCGTCCTTGAGGATCAGGAACGCGCTGTCCGCGTCCTCCGCGCTGTCGATGTCGAAGCGCATCAGGCCGGTGGCGCCGGTGAAGTAGCGGTCCACCTCCTTGCCGCGCGTGGGGTCCAGGTAGAGCCGGTCCAGGCCGCGCTGCTCGCCCATCATCCGGCGCGCGTAGGGGTCCGGCCGGTCGCTGACAGCGCCCGTGGAGTCCACCACTTCGTAGACGTAGGCCTTGCCCTCCATCTGCGCCCACGCGCCCTTGGCCTGCGTGGTCCAGTTGCCGCCCTCGTCGCGCGTCATGGGGATGCGCTGCTCGCGGCCCTGCTTGTCCGTCACCTTCACCTGCACGGCCCGCGCGTCCGGCGCCCAGAACTTGAAGTTCACGTCCTGGCCGGACTTCTGCGCGCCCATCGTGTGGTACGTCGTGGGCGAGTACGACGCGGTGGACTTGGACAGGTCCAACTTGAGGTTGCCCTCGCCCATCACCGCCCACTGGTCCTTGCCGGACGGGCCGTCCACGCTGACGCCCCACTCCCAGTTGCGAGCCAGGCCGTCGTCCGCCACCTTCACCGTGGCCTCGTACTTGCCGTTGCCCAGCGACTTCATGGGGATGCCGCCAGAGGACCACTGCGCGTTGTAGCGGCCGTCCGTGTCCCAGCTGCCCTTGAGCTTCGGGTTGGTGAGCTCCGCGTGAGGGCCCGCGTCGTACGTGAACGTGATGGTGCGCGTGGTGGGGTTCGCCACCGTCGCGCCGTTCTTCACCGCGGACGTGGGCGCGGCGCCCAACAGCGCGCTCGCGTTGGCGGAGCGGGCCAGGTTGCCGGTGCCGGCCACCGGAGCGCGAGCGCCCGTCGCCGGAGCGGACTCGAAGCCGGACTGGTTGCGCTTCGCGGCGGCGGCCTTCGCGGCGGCGGCCTTCGCGGCGGCGGCCCTCTGCCGCTCGGCCAGCGTGGCGGCATCCGTCGTGGTGTTACCCGTGGTGGGGGACGAGGTGGGTTTCGGGCGGTTGATTTTCGAATCGGTCACGGGGGAGACCTCCGGCGGCCCACGCATAGCGGGCTTGCTCAACTTGTCGGGCTTGGGGCCACCGGAGTTGTGTCCGGTGGCGTGGAAGTGGGCGAATGTGGGGCAGGTGGCGCTGGGAGCTTTGGATTCCCAGGAATTCCGCGCCCTTCCGGGCGTGGAAGGACCAGGGGTGGGGTCAGCCGGCCCCCCTTGAAGCCCCTCAGGTACACGTAGCGGCGGAAGTCGCGGAGGAAGGCGTCCACGGGCAGCCCGATGGCCTCCAGGAAGCCTCCGGTGAAGTCCTGGCCCCTGCGCATGGCGGCGAGGACGCCCCGGATGCGCGCCTCTCCGTAGCGCTCCATGAGGAAGGTGAAGGCGTGGTGGGCGGCGCCGTAGACGGTGGCGTTCTCGGTCTCGTAGAGCGACTCGGCGCGGGCGAGCGGATCCGCCTGGGGGTACTGGTGGAGGAAGCGGGACAGGTCCTCCAGGCTGGGGACGCGGTAGCCCTGGCCGGCGGTGTACGAGGCCATGCCCTCGCTGAACCAGATGGGGATGCCCTTCTTCGTCCAGTCCGACACGGAGGCGGACGCCTGCCACATGAGGCTGTGGGTGAGCTCGTGCAGGAGCAGCTCGTCCACCTGCTTCTGGGTGGCGCCGGCGCGCGTCCAGGTGCGGGGGCTCTGGACCTCCACCTGCTCGTAGCGGGCCCAGGCTCGCAGGAAGTCGTAGCCGGAGCGGCGTGCGGCGCGCTCCAGGGCGGCGTGGTTCGGGTGGATGACCAGGGTGACGGGCTCCTGGAAGGTGCCCCAGCGGGCCAGGCTCGGCGCGGCGTTCTCCACGGCGCGGCGGACCATGTCCGCGGCCTGGGTGTCCTTCGCGGAGTGCTCGAAGAGGAACTCACCGCCGGGCAGCGCCAGCGTGGCGGTGGGGCTGTCGGACTTCTTCGGCGCGGCGGCGCACGCGGAAAGGAGGACCGTTACCGCGAGCAGGGCGGGCAACAGGCTCCATCGTCCGGTACCGCCCACCCGCATCCTGCGTCCCTCTAGTTGGCCCCGAGCCAGCGGATCACCGAGCGGCCCACGTCCGCGACGGTGGAGAACGACGCTACCTCCGGGGCGGAGGGGCCGAAGTAGAGCATGGGCACGGCGTGCACGGTGTGTCCTCGAACCGACAGGTCCTCCACGTTGCCGTGGTCACTGCACACCAACACGCGCGCGTCGTGCGGGCGGGTGGCCGCCACGGCGCGCAGGAAGGCGTCGAAGGTGTCGAGTGCCAGGCGGGCGGCCGTGAAGTCCTGGGCGTGGCCGGCCTCGTCGGCGAGGTAGTGCTCGAAGAAGGTGAAGTCCGCCTGTCCGGCGATGCGCCAGAAGAGGGCCGCGGCTTCTCCGGGCGTGCGGTGGGGCACGTCCAATCCGTATGCGCGCGCGGCGACGCCAGTGATGTCGTGGGTGAGGCCGTCGCCGGCCCGCGCGTCGTCCAGCGTGCGCAGCGGTTCGTCTCCCGCGGCGAAGGCGAGCTTGGCGGCGGAGGGGCGCACCTTGCGCGCGGCGCGCTCCGACAGGGTGAACTCCGGTGGGGACGTGGACGGGCGCCGGGGAACGCCGAGCGCGTCCAGGTATGGCGCGGGGTACGCGTTGGCGAAGGTGGCGGTGCGGCCCGCGGCCTTGAGGCGCCGCACGATGGAGCGCTCCGCGAGCAAATCCCGCAGGGCGGTGTTGGGGTAGCCCAGCACGTGGCCGCCCACGAGGACGGGGGCGGGGTCTCCGGTGAGGATGGCCGTCTGGTTGGAGGCGGACTGGGGCCGGCCGGGCACGCCGAAGGTGGGGTCCACCGGAAGGCCCACGCCGCCATGGGGCATGGCGGGGGCCTTCCGG